>JAQWSU010000017.1 GCA_029243025.1 Pirellulaceae bacterium
TTGCCACAACCTTTGTCGTCACCGGACTGAATACCGGGACCGTTACCGGTGTGGCAGCTGGATTCGCAGACGTCGAAAATCTCACCGGTGGATCTCTCGCCGACACGTTCCAATTGAGCGGCGGTACGCTCACCGGAAGCATCGACGGCGCGGGGAACATCGACACGCTGATTGGTGACGATCTAGCTACGGCCTTTGTCGTTACCGGACTGAATACCGGGACCGTTACCGGTGTGGCAGCTGGATTCGCAGACGTCGAAAACCTGACCGGCGGCGCTCTCGACGACACCTTCCAATTGAGCGGCGGTACGCTCACCGGAAGCATCGACGGCGCGGGCGACATCGACACGCTGATAGCTGACAATCTCGCCACGACCCTAGTCGTTACCGGACTGAATACCGGAACCGTCACCGGTGTGGGAGCCGGATTCACAAACGTCGAAAACTTGACTGGTGGATCTCTCGCCGACACGTTCCAATTGAGCGGCGGTACGCTCACCGGAAGCATCGACGGCGCGGGGAACATCGACACGCTGTTGGGTGATGATCTTGTCACAACCTTTGACGTTATCGGACCGAATGCCGGAACCGTCACCGGTGTGGGAGCTGGATTCACAAACGTCGAGAATTTAACTGGTGGCTCCCTGGACGACACGTTCCAGGCAGCCACCGGAGCGACGCTCACAGGAGTGATGGATGGCGGTGACGGGAATGATCAATTTTTCCTCATCCCTGATCCGTTCGTGACTTTCCGCGCTGTTGGTAATGGGGAAGTCTTCGGAGATGTCCTATCCGTGATGGGCCAGAGCGCCCTGCCCATCAACGACGGTCTCGTCATAACGACGAGCGAATTCGCCACGATTGAACACTCTGGTTTCGAGTCGATCACCCTGATATGCGCTCTCTGCGCCCCCGTACCAGCGTTGATCGCCAGGAGCGAGCCAGCACCTTTGATCGACAGCCAAAGTGCCGACTCAGTGTTCGTCGATTGGCGAGAAGAGGAACCCCGAGACAAAGTCGATGACCCACTAACCCCTGAGCTCGATCGAGCGATGGAGTTGCTGGGCGACGCCTTGGCGTTGACCAAGGTCCGCCGGGAACTAGACGTCAACACGTCAGAGACAGATCCTCACGGCGAAGGCCAAAATCGCGGGAAACCGAACGTCTTCATCGCCTGAAAAGTTTGTTCCATGAAAAAACTTGTTGCCTGTGGATCCAGTCGCCACGCCTAACAAGATCTCGCAAACGATCATCCGCGGGACGGCATTGATCCAGAAAATGAAACCAACACGAATCCCCTCTGGCAAGCATCTCAAATCCGATAAAACGCCAACAAACAGCACCGGTTGCTCCTCAAGGATTGAGAGCGAGCTTAAAACGAGAGCACTTCAATTCCGTTTGCAGGTCATTTTAACCTTCAACTGAGTCATTCGCTGCTAAGACAACAAGTCGCTGTCGGAAAGTAGTGCCGAGGTTATCGGTAACGATTTCAATCTGCCTGAATACGAAATCATGTTTTCGGGCTTTGCCAAAGTCCAAACGGTGCTCCTTCCACAATAAGAAGCCTAAGGCTTTCAATCACGGGCAGAAGAGACATAGCAATCCTACTGGCCATTTTTTTACGTCGTCCAGCAAGGCGCATCCGTCGAGCTTCATCTGCAGGCATCCCATGGGGTACCGAGTCAGCATTCGCAATACCCTATGCTCTTTTTCGCAACTAGTGATCTCCAGAAGCTCTTGCGAGGCGACCAACGGGACAACCAAAAAATTTTGTCCAACCTCCAATCTCTCCTGCGCTGCTGATCCTCACGACACCGAAAACATCCCTTTCTCGCGAGAGCTCGAACGGATGAGGGATACCGTCAGTTTTCGGAAGTAAGTGCAATTAACCCATTGAATTTTTGACAAACGCAGGATCTACTTGAAACGCTCATTATCGACCGTCTCCAACAAAGTACGACAAAGGTGATTAAAAATGGGGAATCGAAAACCAGCGATAGTAATCGCAAACGTGTTACATTCATCGAAATTGATTTATGATCGCTCAATTCGAAGATTTTTTTTACTTGCCGGATTTTCCTACATCGTTTTCCAGTCGGGCATAGCAATTCAAGCAGAAGAAACCTTCGACCGCACGCGAATTCCAATCGCGGACGCTCGCCCCAATGCGATCACCGAAATCGATCCATCGAAGGCACGAATGCCCAAAAGTGCACAACTGTCAGCGCCCGCTAGTGCTCCTAATGTCGTCGTCATTATTTTAGATGACCTCGGCTTCGGCGGACCTTCTGCCTTTGGAGGCCCCATCCGCATGCCAGCCTTGGACCGATTGGCAAAAGGTGGGCTGCGGTATACTCGATTTCATACTTGTGCGCTTTGCGCACCGACTCGGGTTGCTCTAAAGCAGGGTCGCAATCATCACGTCGTGAACATGGGATCGATTCCGGAAATTGCCACCGGCTTTCCAGGCAATACTAGCCGAGTGCCTAACGACACAGCGCCGTTAGCTGAAATCCTGCGACTGAATGGCTACAACACGGCCGCCTTCGGAAAATGGCACGCAACCTTGGGACGGGAGACGACCACATCCGGATCCCAGGACCGCTGGCCAACGCGACAGGGATTCGAAAAATTCTATGGTTTCATTGGGGCTGAGGAAAACAATTTCGAGCCTTCGCTCCACGACGGTGTCACCAATATCGATGTGCCCGAAACCGACGGGTACCACGTAATCGATGACATGACCCGCGAGGCCATCGAATGGATGCACCAACAACATTCGATGACACCAGATAAACCATTCTTCATCTACTATGCATCGCCTGGCGTTCATGCACCCCACCATGTGACCGCCGAATGGATCGAAAAATACAAAGGAGAATTTGATCAGGGCTGGGATGCCACACGCCGAGCAACCCTCGCCAAACAGATCGAAATGGGCATCGTCCCGCCAGAGACCCAACTAGCAACCCCCGCCGACAGCATCGTACGTTGGGAAAATCTAACGAACGACCAGAAAAAGATGTATGCCCGGCAGGCAGAAGCATTTGCCGCATTTGCTGAGTACTCTGACTTTCACGCCGGACGTTTGATTGATGCAATCGATGAATTAGGTGAGCTGGACAACACAGTAGTGATCTACATTACGGGCGACAACGGCACAAGTTCCGAAGGAAACCAAACGGGAAATTGGAATTGGGGACATATGTTGAACGGCGTTCCTGAGACGACGGAAGAACAGTTGCGCTATTTCGACGCGTGGGGAGGCCCAGATACCTATCCACATATGTCAGTCGGTTGGGCGATCGCATTTGACGCTCCGTTTGCCCACACCAAGCAGGTGGCAGGCGATTTCGGCGGCACGCGAAACGGCACGGTGATCCATTGGCCAGCCGGTATTAAATCCGGAAACGAGATTCGGACTCAATTCAGCCACGTCATCGATGTCGCTCCCACAATTCTTGAAGCCGCGATGATTCCAGAACCTGAATATGTCAACGGAATCAAGCAATACCCTCTACAGGGAAACAGCCTGATCTATTCGTTCAATGATGCCAACGCTGCAGAACAGCACTCTCAACAATATTTTGAAATCGTTGGGAACCGAGGAATGTACGCTGACGGCTGAATGGCCCGGACAACCGTCAAATATCCTTGGGAAACTAAAAAACGTCACGAAGTCACCGATGATGACGGCTGGGAATTGTTCAATACGCTGGAGGATTTCAGCATGGCGAACGACCTCGCCGAAAAACACCCCAAACGTTTGCAAGAACTGAAGGAAAAATTTATTCGTGAGGCGATCGCGAATGGCGTCTTCCCGCTGGACGATCGCCTGTTAGAAAGACTACTTCCCGAAGTTGCTGGACGCCCCACATTAATGGGCGATCGCAAGTCAATCACACTCTACCCGGGCACGATCGCCGTCAATGAAAATGCGTTGATCAATGTAAAGAATCGGTCAAGCAGAATTTCGGCAAACATCAACGTTGTCGATCCACCGAATACCAACGGAGTGATCATGGCTCAGGGAGGACGGTTCGGAGGCTGGACTTTGTTCATGGAAGAGGGTCACGCAGGCTATGCCTACAACAACCTCGGTGAGATCACCGTCGTCAAATCCAAATCTCCTCTGCGAGCAGGACAGCAAACAATCGTGCTGGACTTCAACTACGAGGGTGATGGCCCGGGCCAAGCCGTAACGATTTCTTTGCAGGTTGAAAATCAATCACCTGCAGTCGCAAAACTTGAGAGCACCGTTGCCAGTCGATTTTCGATCGATGAAGGCGCCGATGTGGGTCGTGATCGCGGCTCGCCCGTGCTGAAGCGCCGCCTGGGCAAGGTTCCACAAAGCCCGTTCACTGGGCGATTGAAGAACGTAACCATCGACTTACGGTAAAAAACGATACTGTCTGATATGGGCAAGATCTTGCTCAAGCTTGCATCCCATCAGAAGTACGCACAAGCCAAACAAGCTGCAGGATTCCTGTCGAATCCTGCAGCAGCTCATCGGCAATCCAATATCGCAATCACTCGTGGTTTGGCGCAGTCCATTCACATCAAACCCTCAAGAATCAATGATTGCACCATTCCACGTTGATGGTCGACGCCCACGAGCCGTGAGGGCTTGTGGGCCATGATGCCCTCTCGTCGCTGACCGCATTTCAATCGGTATGGGGCCCGGAATGGTGCTCACAAAATGCTCCTAATTTGATTACTACGACGGTTCATGAGAATTCGCCAAGGCGTTCCTCAAGAAATCAAGCGAATGGGCGACTTCTTCCCGGCGAATGGCATTGACCTTTGAGTAGTCAATATCTCGAGCAACGAGCTCGGGATCGAATCCCCAGGGTTCACACACCATCCTGTCGAGCAACTGCATCTTCTTTAAGATCGAATCAAACCTCGTCATGCCGCGTCTGGGGTTCCCAAACGTCAAAAAAGGCTTGTTAAACAGGATCGCGAACAGAATACCGTGAAAAGAATCTGTCACCACATACTCTGCATCCATGAAACCACGCAGCCACCGAGTCACTGGCGGGTAGATTGCGTTTTTTGAATCGAGCTTGAAGGCATTTACCTTCAAGCCTCGTTTCTGAGCGAGTTGCTCGATGAATTTTTGTTTTTCTACCGACGAATCCAAGACGTAAACCATCATGTTCCCAGCGCTTTTCGGGACTCTATCCCGCTCAACCAACCATAGTCGTCCGGCTCCAATAACATCGTGGGATCCAAGAGATGCTCGGCGTCGACACCGAAGAACTCGCGACACAGCCTGACAGCAGAATCCTCTCGCACACTAAGGGCGTCGAATTTCCTGATCAAATCCGAGAACTGGGACAACTCCTTCCCACTGAACTTTCGACAGTGATCTAAGCCGAACGACGCCGCGTAGGCAATTCGCTTAACCCGCGTATCATCTCCCAAGAAACGAAGGAAGTAGGCCGAAAGTCAATGAGCATAAGCCGGCCTCCACACCTGGATCACGTCCTACGAAAAACGCATCGAAGTCATACCTCTTGATATAGTCGAACTCATTAAGACAGGAGATACTCTGCGTGAGTGAAATATTTTCGGCGATGAAGCGGTCAGTGTGCTGTTGGAAAGCCCTCGTCTCTTGATTATTCCTTGGAAGGAATGTCGCCAAAACCTGCCAAAGAACCTACTTCTGTATAAACAGGGAGGCGACCCGCTGGATTTCATCGGCAGCATATATTCGCTCTGGAACGAAATCGACGGTAAACACCTCATGGCCCTTCTTACGCAAAATCAACTGCAGTGCGTAAGCCTGGAGTAGGCCTCCGTAGTTGTAATTAAGAGGCAAGGTTAGAACACCGACCGCATCGAAAGCAAACAGGAGCACCCAACCCGCCCACATACGGCCTACCGCTTTATCGATATTAGCTCAAACATGCGCACCCTCCGTTAAGCTCAGCCAAGACTCGATCACGCCGAAACCAGGCCGGAGCCTAACGCTACGCACCGTTTTTAATCCTAAACTTGCACGTTCGATTGTAGCAAAGCAATTAGGCACCTTCCACTTACGCGGCAAGACATTCAACAGGGGCGAAGGGAACGCGAACCTTTTGCCAATTCCCAACTGCACAGTCGTCATCGTGGCGGCACCATTCGTTATTCGCGGGAGAACAGAAATTCGGCGCCATCCCAAACTCGAAACCATTCCCATGTGCACTTTGGCCTTTCTGCAATCGGTCTTGATCGTTCGCGAGAATCCGGCAAACAACAATAGGCTCGAACCACAAAATCGGGTCGACCATTCGGTCAGACTGGTCGTGCGGCGGCAGTTTTCATCATCCACTTCCAACAAGGAAGCATGATTTCTGGAGATGAAAGCCATAGAGAAAGCCATAGAGAAAGCCATCTCGCCTGGCTGATGGTCTCCGAACGAAACCATTACCACACCTCGAAATCATCACGACTGAGCACCCCTTGCATGAGTTAGGATAAGGCGCATTTTTTAGCAGTGAGGATAAAAGACCGCCAGGCATATTAAACGATGGGGGTATGCCAGGTGGAACGTTGCGCCGAAATCCTGGAGAAACGTCCGAAACAAAAGCGTCTCATCGCGTCTCTTGCAGTCAATCAATGAGGCGACCAACGATCTTGCATTCCTGTTATCGTTCAGGATCCTTTTGCTGTCATGCCACCAACAAGTGGGTAGAACGCACTCGAGATATTTCACGAAAGTATATCCCCTTTGCTCAACCGAGTGGCAATGAATTTCGTTGGTTGATTTGAAACTTGACCATATCGAGACTAATCCTGGCGTGAATCGACTGATCGTGTAGATCGCGAGAATCCGTTGATGAATGATCGATCAAAAAATCAACTGACGAAAAATCTGTATGTCGATCGCTTACGACGGAATCGGCTCGGTGCTACAAGCTTGAAGATTACGTTCGCCCCGAGAGTTAGCGATCGCAAGGCGTCGACATGCGATTCAATTCTCTCACCGTCAATCAGCTAATCGAATTATCTGCAGAGGGAATTCGACCACCGAACCGTTCGTCCATGCATTACAATACCGCCTCCTGCGAAAAGGACAAAAAGAAATATGACAAGAACACTTCCTGCCTTCTTACCGGTTGGAATCAACCTGCTACCTTCAACTGGTCTTCCCAGTCTCATGCTCCAATCAGGATCTGGACGATGCTCTCTCACCAACAGCAACCTAAAATGAATCAATTCACTTTGTGCAACCGCCGTCAGTTTGTTAAGTCAACGGCCGTTTCTGCCACCGGTTTGGGTGTGGCAGCCACCGTTTCCAGCTCAGCATGGACGGCAAGAGTCGATGATGTTGATAATTTAGATGTCAAAATCAATCGGGTTGTAAGATGTGAAGTCAAGTACGAGCGGCCCCGAATTGTTGCCGGAAACCGCGGGTACAGATTGGCGGGGAAGTATCGTACGGAT
Source organism: Pirellulaceae bacterium (assembly GCA_029243025.1). Lineage (NCBI taxonomy): Bacteria > Pseudomonadati > Planctomycetota > Planctomycetia > Pirellulales > Pirellulaceae > Pirellulaceae bacterium. Next base: position 7,435 of record JAQWSU010000017.1, read on the forward strand.
CGAGTGCTTCTTGTATTTGGCGACAACGGAAAAATTGGGGTTGGGGCGTGCAGGCCCGCGGCAAACGCAAAACTTGCACATTATCTGGTAGGCAAGAAAGCCTCCGATTTACTTGGAAATTTTGCGAGTGAAGTGAACCAACGCGTTGGCACTTCTGCCCTCTGGGACTTGGCAGGTAAAACCTTACAAAAACCGGTTTATGAGTTGCTGGGCGGCAAAGCGCCGAAGGGCGGCATCCCAATCTACGATGGCATGATCTACCACGAAGAACTATTGTCTCGCGACAAAGGATCGGCTTATCGTAATTCAGGTTCTCAGTACGGTGGAATGCCAAGTTGGAAAGACATTATCAAAGAAGCCATCGATGTTTCCAAACAGGAAGATCATAACTTCGTCAAAGTTAAGATTGGGCGGGGAGCACTCCATTTGAGCCGCAAAGCGGGTAACTATCAGGACCTCGCGGTGCTTGAATTAATTCGTGAATATGCCGGGCACGATTTTGGCATCGGCGTTGATGCTAACAATGGTTACTCGCTCGAAGATACACTTTGGCTAATCAACGAATGCGGCGGCCTGAATATCGCCTTTATTGAAGAGATGTTTCCCGACGACGTTAGTCAGTACCGCGTGGTTCGTGAAGAAATCAAAAAACTGGGAATCAAGACTTTGGTCGCTGACGGCGAAGGCTGGAAAAATCCGCGTGAGCCGCTAGTCAAGGAAATGATTGAATCGGGAACCCTGGATATCCTGCAAGCTGACATGCGCAGATTCGAATTCGAGGGAATTCTCGAAGAGGCTCGGATGGCGACCCAAGCGGGACATGGTTCGATGATCGCACCGCACAACTTCGGCAACGACTTGGGGTTCTACATGTCGGTTCATGCCGGCTGTGCCATCCCCAACTTTTACCGGGCTGAACATGATGCAGGCAAACAGCTAGGCGATACATTGATCAAGCATGGTTACAAAATCGTCGACGGAACCTGCCGGGACTTTGATGCGCCGGGATTGGGCATCGAGCTAAATCCCAAACAACTGGGCAATCTGAATGCTCAATTCGATGTGAAAGCCTAAGTAATTATGAAACAACCTACGATCTCAATACTATCGGGCATCATCCTCCTGATTGCCTCTTCTGCCTTAGCTGTAGCCACCGAAAAGGCCGATAAATCTGTCCCAAAACTAGCGTTCCCTACCGCCGAAGGTTACGGCCGTTTCGCCACCGGAGGACGCGGCGGAGACGTTTATCACGTCACCAATCTCAATGACACCGGCACAGGGTCTTTGCGTGACGCGATTGAGTCATGGCAGGGCCCGCGCACCATTGTCTTCGATATCAGTGGCACCATCCGCATCACAAAGCGACTGGAAGTAAAAAACATTCACGGCCTCACGATTGCAGGACAAAGCGCACCGGGTGATGGCATCACAATTCGCGATGAAAAATTTGGTATCCGAAACAGCTCCAACATCGTCATCCGATACATGCGTTTCCGTCTCGGCAGCGAAAGCGGCACTGAAACCGACACGCTTGGCGTTGACCAGGCTGAGAATGTGATCCTTGATCATGTTACCGCGACTTGGGGTATAGACGGCACCATGGACACCAGCCACATCAAAAACTTCACGCTCCAATGGTCCATGTTTGGTGAAGCATTGAACAACAGCAATCACCACAAAGGTAACCATGCCATGCTGATGTCGTTTCGAAAAACAGATGGAAACGTAAGTATTCACCACAACCTGCTCTTCTCGAGCCGCAACCGCCATCCCACACTGGGCGGTGGAAAACCGAAAGAGTGCAACACTCGAGCCATCTTTGATTTTAGAAACAACATTGTTTACAACCAAAAAGAGTCAACGAACCTGGCCCATGGCATTTTCAATTTGATCAACAACTACTACCGGCCCGGTGAAAGCACCGACCTCACGCTCTTGCCACTCTGGCCCAAAGCCGAAGCTCATGACGTCACGCGAGGCTATTTCAGCGGAAACTTATTCGAAGGCCATCCAGAAAGAACTCAGCACAATTACACCGCCATGCGGTGGGGACCAAGATCAGAAAACTACTTTGGAAATGTGACACTCAAGAATTTCAAAATGGCTCGAGAGCCCGTTGCCGCTGCGGACCGGCCTCTAACTCAATCCGCCGAAAAAGCCTATGAATTAGTTCTAAATTCTTCCGGCGCTTCGAAAGTCCGGGACAGCGCCGACCTTCGCGTCATCCGAGGTGTCCGCAATCGCACCCACAAACTGATCGACACCGAAAAGCAGGTCGGTGGATGGCCAGCGTTGAAATCCCAAAAAGCGCCGCTTGATAAAGATCAAGATGGCATGCATGACAGCTGGGAAAAAGAACGCAAACTCGACCCAACCAATCCCCACGACCGCAATGGCTACGACCTCGATCCAAACTACACCAACCTCGAAGTTTACATCAATGGTTTGGTATCCAAGGAATGAGACAGAAAGAAAACGCAATGCCTTTTGAAGAAAGAGTTCCGATGAAAAGGCGGGAGGCTCTTCAGGCCTTGGGCGCAGCCAGTTTGTTGGGAAATCTGACAGGGGGCACAGAGTGCGCACCGCCAATCAAAACGCTTCGCGGTACTTTTTCCAAGAAACGACCTTGCCCATTTCGAGTTTGGAACCAAGGCAAGACGTTGGCTCCAGTGACACAGGTCACTCCCGAAGACGGTCACTATGTGCACACCTATTTCGATGTGACGCCCTTTAGTCCGTCGCAACGATATTTCGCCGTCACACGTGTGCCGATCCTGTCGCGGCTGCCCGTCTTGGGCGATAAAGCCGATATTTGCGTCATCGATCTGGAAGCCGAGACGATTCAAACCGTTTATACGACGCGATGCTGGGGCTATCAAACCGGATCCAACATCCAATGGGGTTCCACGGATCGGCGCCTGTACGTCAATGATGTCGTAGACGGGACAGCAGTGTGTGTTGGCATTGACCTGGAGACCACCGAAACGCGTGCCTACGCAGGGCCCTTGTACAGCGTCGCTCCCGACGAATCGTGCGTGGTAGGTTTTCCACACGAGTTGAAGGATGTGTCGCAGGAGGGTTACGGAGTCCCACCCAAAAAGCCCGGTGAATACGCAAGCCTTCCCCCTGGCGCATCGAAGGACGAGGGAGTTTGGCTGACGGACCTCAAGTCGAACGAAAAACGCCTGATCGCGAGTCTGGCCGATGTCGCGGCCAAAGTTCCATCCCCCCCGCCCTTCGAAGGCGGTACCTATTACTTCTGGCACACGAAGTTTAATCGACAGGGCACGCGACTGCTTCAAGTGCTTCGTTACATGCACCCACGCATGCCGGACACTCGCAATCCGATGATGTTCACCTTCAGGCCCGACGGAAGCGATATCTGCTTCACTCCGAAGACGGATCGCGTTCCCGTATGGGATGCAAACGGGGGCCACCCCAATTGGCATGGCGACGGCGTCCACGTCATCCGTTCCATGCCGGTGAAGGGCATGGTGGGCAACCGTTTCGTTCAGGCTCGCTATGACGGCACGGATTTCCGCATGCTAAGCGAGACGATCGAAGGCGGCGGCCACCCAAGTGTTGAACCCCAAGGCAAGTATCTTATCACCGACAAGAGACACCATGATGCCGGCGTGGCACGGATGGGCTTACGACTCATCGATTTAACCGCCAATGAAGAGATGAGGGTTTGCAATCTACCAACGATTGATAAAAGCAAGCTACAAAACGTCGTCTTTCGGCTGGACGGTCACCCCGTCTGGAGTCGGGACTCCCAACAGGTTTCCTTGCAAGCGGCACCGCTTGGAAAACGGCAACTATTCGTCGTCAACCTCGCTGAGTTACTCTAAAACACGACGTTTGTCTGCGAAGACTTTCATGGAAGCAGCTTAAGTGCTATCGGTTTTTCATACCGGACTCCGCGTTGCCTCGCTTTCAAGAATCTCTACGGCATTCTCGCAACGCACCTTCTTCGATAATGGCGCCGACATTCACGTCATCCAATTCGGCCGCCGAACCAATTCAACTGGTTGATTTGGCTAGCCTTCACGAACCCGCTGCTTGGCCGTATGCAATCCGAGATTCAGTCTGATTGTTTTCGAACCCCCCCCTACATCGTTCTTCTCGCCGAATATCAGTCACCCTCTATGACCGCAGAGGTCCCATCGGGTAAATCAACCGTGAGTTGCGCTGATCAAGAAGCGACCGTGCCAAGTCACGGGTTGCAACGACCAGCTGAAAGAAGCCCCAATTCCCCCCTCGCGGTGAACACAATTCCTGCCCCATGCTTCGTCAGCATGATCGCGATTCACGCCACTGACACAACGATTCCGGGAGATCATCGCAGACATTCCGGAATCCAAATCGATGCGTTCGTTAACGTCAAAGGCCCGGCGGATCGCTCGAATATACCTCTTGATCCAGTTGTGACGAAAAACACCGCTGCGGCCGGTCAAAAAAGATTGACAACCGAAAAAGCGTTCGGCATTATTGGGTATCGAAGCGTAGAAACATGCTCATCCGCCGAGTTAAGACGTTCTTCAACGATCCCGAAGACTCGGCGACGAATTGATACCCTGTAACCCGCTGTTCACGGTTGGCCCTGACATTGCGGTCGCGGCGTCAGCGGCCTTGCATGACAGGTCCGACTTCTACAAGCTCATGCTCATCGCGGATAGCCACTCCTTTGCTGGCCTTTTTGCGACCTAACGAACGGACCTCCATGTCGATCCGATCTCTTCTGCTCACCGTATTCGTGACGCTTTTGGGGCTGCTAGCCGCACTGATTTACGTCGCCTCGATGACAACGCAGACGCAAGGGGAGATGGCCGCTGCCGAACGTCGCCGCCTTGACTCGTGGAAACTGGCGGACGAGCTGCGGCAGAGCTCCGATGACCTCACCCGCATGGCGCGCACTTTCGTGGTGACCGGAAATCCAGCCTACGAGCGTTACTTCAACGACATACTCGCGATTCGGAACGGTGAAAAGGGGCGGCCCGAAGGGTATGACGGAATCTACTGGGATTTCGTCATCGCGGCAGGAGGGCAGACGCAGGCGACCGGATCGCCTATCGCACTCGAACAACTCATGCGAGATATGGCATTCACGCCAGAAGAGTTCGCCAAGCTTGCCGAAGCGCAGCGTCGATCGGACGCGCTCGTGCGCCTCGAAGAGCGGGCCATGAATGCCATGAATGGGAGATTCGACGATGGCTCAGGCAACTTCACCGTTGAAAACGCCCCAGACCCTAAGCTCGCAAGAGAACTGATGCACGGCGAAGAGTACCACAAGGCGAAGGCCGCCATCATGACACCGATCCGCGAGTTCTTCGCGATGCTCGATAAGCGAACGGCAAACGACGTCAAGACAAAGAGCACCCGTGTCCGCCATTATGCCAGGATCGCACTCGGCCTCACCATCGGAACGGCCGCCTTCGCACTCGTTGCATTTCTCACCCTCGTTCGTCTCACCGTCACGCCGATCCGCGCGATGATCGAGCGTCTCAAGGACATCGCCGAGGGCGAAGGCGACATGACACAACGCGTCGACGAGAGCCGGCGCAACGAACTCGGCGAGCTTGGCCACTGGTTCAACACCTTCATCCAGATGGTGCACGATATTTTGTGTCGGGTGAAGCGAACGTCTGAAACCGTCGCCACCGCCGCGGGCGAAATCGCGGGCGCCTCACGTGATCAGCAGGCGATGGTCGGCGACTTTAGCGCGTCGTCCGGTCAGATCGCCGCTGCGATCAAGGAGATCTCCACCACGGGAAAAGAACTGGCCATCACTTTGAAGGAGGTCAGCCAGATTGCCAGCGAGTCAGCCGTGATCGCGGACACTGGCAAAAACGGCCTCAGCAATGTCGAGTCAAACATTCAGGCTCTGCTTGAGTCGACACGTTCCATCTCGTCCAAACTCAATGTCATTGATGAACGTTCTGAGGGTATCAACCAGATCGTGACCACGATCGTGAAGGTCGCCGATCAGACGAACCTGCTTTCGGTGAACGCCGCCATCGAAGCACAGAAGGCGGGCGAATACGGAGTCGGTTTTCGCGTCGTCGCACACGAGACCCGCCGCCTGGCCGACCAAACCGCCAAGGCCACACTTGAGATCGAGCAAGACGTCGGCGAGACACAGTCGGCTGTCTCCGAGGGAGTCGCCGAAATGGATCGCTTGAAAACACGGGTCGGCGAGCTGGTTGCCGCCACTTCTGTCCTCAGCGAACAACTTGGAACCATCATCGAACAGGTGCATACGCTTACCGACCGCTTCGAGTCGGTCAACGAGGGCATGTCGCAGCAGTCACAAGGGACACTGCAGATCAACCAAACCATGACCTCGCTTACCGGAAACGCCGACCGCACGGCGAGCTCGTCCGCCGAGTTCGCGTCGGCAGCCGAACAACTGCGAGAAGCAACCGTCACGCTTCAGAATGAGATCGAGCGTTTTAAGCTGATGCCGGGGGATAGTCCTCGCCGAGGAAACACGGAAAGCTGATGATGCCGAGTGACCAATCCGTCGAATCATCGCTCGTCCCTGCCGAATTGCCGCGATGAATTTTGAGGCGTGTTTCCACATAAAGAGTTCCGATTCGTAGTGATCGCCCACGGGCCACTGCCACAACGCAGACACGGAATGTGCAAAAGCAGGACTCTTTTTCGAACCTGCCATCGAACGCGTTTCACTCACCGATCGCCGGATTCTCGGACCTGGCCTGGCAACCTAACAGTGCCCATAGACTCAGAGCCAACAGCGCCAAACCGCTTGGCTCCGGCACCAGATTACCTGCCGACTCCTGCTCGTAGCGTCCACCGGCCGAGTCGATGCCGCTTGAAAAGGCTACGATCAGATCGGCCGTGTCGAAATTGCCGTACTTGGGCTGGCCAATCGTGAGGGAAACCTTTTCGACAAGCACGCGTCGAGTGAGAAACACGGATCACCCGATTTTGCGCTATCGAATTTAATTTAGGGAGACGCGAGCCAATTTTTCCCGTAAAGTGTCAGGATGAACACGAACAACCAAATAACTCGCCGAGAATGGTTAGCCGCCACCTCGGCATCGGCGATCTACGGAAGGTTTGCCACACGATCCCGCGCAGCGGTTGTTGACAAGACAAACCCCAAGTCTGTCGCGGCAATCATCACGGTCTATCGCAAGATGTCTCACGCAGACGTGCTCATCGGCAAGATTCTCGAAGGATGGCATCAACAGGGCGGCCCAACTCCAGCATTGAAGCTGGCGTCAATGTACGTCGAACAGGTCGGCGACGACGATTTGGCACGCGGGATTTCGAAGAAGTACGACATCCCCATCTTTCCCACGATCGAAAAGGCGGTGACCGTCGGGCAAAACCACATTCCGGTTGACGGTGTGATCAGTATCGGCGAACACGGCTCCTATCCTGTCAATGACAAGCAACAGCGTCTTTATCCTCGGCGACGCTTCTTTGAAGAAATCACTGACACATTTAAAAAGCACGGCAAAGTCGTACCCGTTTTCAGCGACAAACATTTGGGCCCAGTTTGGTCAGATGCAAAATGGATGTACGACCGCGCACGCGAAATGAAGGTTCCCTTCATGGCCGGTTCGTCGTTGCCCGTCAGCTTTCGCGATCCGAACATCTCGGTGCCGATGGGCTGCGAGATCGAAGCGGCTGTGGGAATCGGTTACTCCGGATTGGACATTTACGGTAGCCACACGCTCGATTCTTATCAGTGTCTCGTCGAACGACGTCGCGGTGCAGAACGCGGAGTGCGATCGGTGCAATGCCTGCAAGGTGATGCCATTTGGAACATGATTGACCGTGGCGGCATCCCCAAGGATGTACTGGACGCGGCACTTGCCGCCGTACCCAGAAACCAACAAGTAGACATCCGTTCTGACAAGCGAGCCGCTTTATTTAAATTTGAATATCTGGATGGGCTGCCGGGCATAGTGCTAATGCTGCCAGGATCCGTCGGGGGAATCGGCGCGGCGTTGAAAATCAAAGGACAAATCTTAGCCACGCGATTTGAAGAACGCCCCGAACCTTATTTCCCACACTTTTCCTATCTACTGAAAGCGATCGAACAGATGATGCATACGGGTCGTCCGGCGTACCCTGTCGAACGCACGTTGCTAACCAGTGGTATCCTCGATCGGGCGCTCACATCGCGAGCTCAAAACCAACAAAAGCTGATGACACCGGAATTAGCCATTCCATATCAACCAGTCGATTATCCGCATGCGCCATTGCCTGCCTTGACTTCGGAGCCTCGTTAGCTTTCACCGTTTGAAACAACGGCTAGGCCTTCACTTGCCGTGAGAATAACGGAAACGGGAGCCAATATTTTTTTTGGCTTCGCGAACGCTCAAACGTTGGGCGCCCGACGAACGCGGTCTAAGAAATTTTGGTACGCATGCTGCAGATGATTACGCGTTTCTTCCTGAGCCATCGAGCTATCGCCTTGCACAAGCGCGGAGTAAAGACGAGCGTGTGATTCGTCTGTTTCCGAATATCGCTTTGTCGTCCAATGGGACTGTTTGAGGTGAGGTTTCAGTTCTTCCAACACGGCGCATAACATCGAAGCCATGACCGCGTTTCCAGAGAGTCGGGCAATCTCCAAATGAAACTCAATATCCAACTCGAGATATTCCTCTTTTTCCGCTCGTTCATTCGCTGGAATCGACGCCATCCGCTCCAGAATGTTTCGCAGCGGCAATAGATCTTCAATTTCCCGTCTGCGGGCGGCCTGAGCAATCAGAGCAAGTTCCAATGTCTCGCGCGCGTCCAATAAATAGAAAAGATTTTGATTCTCGCCCGCCAACAACTCTCGCAACCGTTCACCCAGTCGCTCGGCCGACGTGGTGGATTGAACGCCACTGGCCGGCATTTCGACAAACGCACCAGCTCGTGGCAGCACTTTCACGAGGCCGCGGCCTTGCGCGTCCAGCAACGCATCTCGAACAAGGCCCGCCTTGACTCCGAACTGATCCGCTAAGTTTCGAATCGACGGAAGACGATCACCCGGCCTCAGCCTCTGCTCCTCAATGAGTTGTCCGAGCTGGGTAACGAGTTCGGCGGAATTGTTGACGAGAGCGGCTGGCTGCAAATTAATGTTCCTCTCCATCGTGGATCAAGCGAATTTCGCGTGTCCCGATTGCGTAACCTGATTGACGCGGCGCTTGTTTTCGTTGATGATAGCGACTGATTAATCAGTGTGCAATCAGCGTTCACTCAGGAAGCATTCCATGAACCAAGACTTTCGGCTACCGAAACTCTTGGCGAGTTTCGCGACATTGTTGATCGGTGGGCAGATCGTTGCGTTCGGTGACGAAGGCGCGGACGTTGAGATTTTCGAAAAGCGGATCCGCCCCGTCTTGATTCGACACTGTTACGAATGCCATTCGGCCGCCTCGGCAGACCTGAAAGGCGGCTTGCGTCTCGACAGCCGCGAATTCATTCGTCAAGGCGGCGAATCCGGTCCGGCGATTGTTCCAGGGAACCCCCAGGAAAGTCTGCTGCTCGATGCGCTCAAACACCAGACGTTTGAGATGCCGCCGGACAAGAAACTTCCTGACCAAGTGGTCACAGATTTCACTCGGTGGATCGAACTCGGCGCACCTGACCCTCGAGATAACCCACCATCTGCGGACGAAGTTGCCGAACTTTCGTGGAAAACGATTCTCAATGAACGTCGTGAGTGGTGGAGCCTTCTCCCCGTTGACGCGATTGCTCCTCCACTGGAAAAAAGCGAGAACCCGATCGACGCCTTTGTCGCGACGAAACAGCAAGCTGCGGGAATCACGCCGGGGAAATCTGCGCCCCCACGAGTGCTGGTGCGACGACTTTCGCTGGTCTTGACCGGGCTGCCTCCCACTCCTACTGAAATCGATCAATTTGTCAAAGAATCAAAAACGGATTCGCAAGCGGCTTACCAATCATTGGTTGAACGACTCATTGACTCACCGCATTTCGGCGAACACTGGGCCCGACACTGGATGGACGTCGTGCGGTTCGCCGAAACTCATGGCTACGAGTGGAATCACGAAGTACGCGGTGCCTGGCGCTATCGCGACTACCTGATCCGATCCTTTAACAACGATCTGCCGTATGATCAGCTAGTGCGCGAACACATCGCCGGTGACCTGCTCAAAAACCCTCGTCTGAACGAGCAGTTGGGAATCAACGAATCAATCATCGGCACAGCGTTTTGGCGATTCGGAGAGTTGGGCCACGACAACTGTGTTGACTTCCCCGAAATTCGTTTCGACGCGCTCGACAACCAGATCGATACGCTGGGCAAGGCATTTCAAGCACTGACGATTTCATGTGCGAGATGTCACGACCACAAACTGGATGCCATTTCCACGAAGGATTACCACGCACTCGTCGGAATCTTGGAAAACAGCAGTCAGATTGTCCACACGCTTGATTCCCCTGAGCAGATCGCTGATACATCAGCCGAAATCCGCCAGCTCAAGGGCCAGTTACGGCAGCGACTCGCCGAGCATTGGCTCGCGACAATCGATTCCATGCCGGACATGATTGTCGCGGCTCTCAATGACGAACCCAACAAGAACGAACTCATCGTCAGCGCGGAGGGAACACCGTGGGAGAATCCGGCCTATATTCTAAAACAATTCACCAAGACGAACGATTCCCAAACGGGTACACCGTTCTTGTCAGCGAAGTGGATCTGGGACAAACCAAACGCGTTTCAAAACGAGCCGAGCTCTGCCCCAATCTATTTTCGATTTACGTTCGACCTCAAAGAGTTGCCGAAAAAGGCACAACTGTTTGCGACGGCTGACGATCAGGTGACGTCGCATGTCAACGGACAACGTCTGGGAAACAACCCGGCGTGGCAAACACCAGCTCAATATGACGTAACGAAGCAGTTAAAAAAGGGACGCAATACGATCGCGTTTGACGCAGCCAATGGTGTCGGCCCCGCAGGATTCATTGCTTCGCTCCTGCTCGACAATGAGGAACTGGGTTCGAGCAATCAATGGAAAGTGACGCGCAACCTCGAAGACAATTGGACAACCCGCGACCACGATGACAGTAAATGGACCGCAGCCAACGAGATGGGACCGTCGTCGATGGGGCCGTGGGGTCTTGTGAAAGAATCGAAAGCCGACGGAGCTCTTCGAGAGGATATCGCGGCCGGCTGGAAGAAACTTGCGGAGGAATACCAAACCGAACATCAGCGGCGCGAAAAATTGATTGCCGATAATCACATCAGCTGGGCTGACTTCCATTCCCAAAAACCATCGGGTTGGTCCACCAGCGGCCTCGGGCTGGTGGACAATCCAACTCCAGCCGGTGACTTCACGTTATCAGAAGAAGGCGACTCCATCGTCAACGCAATTCTTCCAGCGGGATTGTACACGAATATCATTTCCAATCGACTGAACGGTTCAATTCGATCGCCATGGCTGCCAACGGACAAAAAATTCATCAGCGTCCAGGTTATTGGCAACCGACGAAGCATGATCCGCACGGTGGTGGATAGTTGCGGTTTAAACGAGTTCGCCGGCGGCGGACTCACCTATCTCAAAGGGGGCCAGTTCAAATGGAAAACGTTTCCGACCAGCGCCGCACCAGGAACGCGTTCCTTCGTCGAGCTGACAACGCGTTCTGATAATCCACGATGGCCGGATCGACCGGATCGAGCGGGCTCTGCCGACCCCAATCTGGTCTACGACTACCGCTCATCTTTCGGAATCACACGAGCGGTGCTGCACGATGCGCCGGGAGCACCGGCGCCGAATCTGGCGCCCATGTTGCCAATGTTCGCGACCAGTTCGCCCAATAGTGAAGTCGATGTTGCTACGGCGTTCCAAAGCATGGCGCGCGATGCAGTTTTAGCTTGGAGAGACAATCGCACCACCGACGCCGATGTGCATTGGCTCAACTGGTTCCTCCGAACCGGGCTGTTGCCCAATACCTTAAACAGCGGAACCTTAAACATCGAACAGCAACAGCTGGGCGAGCTATTAAGTCGATACAGAGCGGTGGCATCCTCCATTGCCGAACCACGCGTTGTCGCCGGACTTGCCGATCAGGAAAGTGGTCGAGGATTTCCGGTTCTGATCGGAGGCGATCCCAAGAAGCACGGCCCGATCGTCCCTGCACGTTACCTTGAAGTCATCTCGGGAACCGCCTTTGAAACCAACGGCAGCGGCCGCCTACAGCTCGCGGAACGGATCGCTTCTCAGAACAATCCGCTGACGGCCCGTGTCATGGTCAATCGCGTGTGGCATCATCTATTTGGCAATGGAATCGTGGCGACACCCGATGATTTCGGCAGAATGGGTGAAGAGCCAACGCATCCGCAGTTGCTTGACTTCCTGGCGGATCAGTTCGTGCGGGATGACTGGTCGATCAAGCAATTGATCCGACGAATTGTACTCAGCAAGACGTTTCAGCAAACAAATAGGCCGAAACACGACGCGGGACAGGTTGATCCCGGAAATCGATTGCTGCATCACTATCCGGCGCGTCGCATGGACGCCGAAACAATCCGCGACACAATTTTAACAATCTCTGGGCGACTGAATCCAGAAGTGTTTGGGCCCGGCCTCCATCCTCATCGTGAAAAGGACGTGGACTACCGCAAACTCTTCATCGGCCCGTTGGATGGCGACGGCCGACGCAGCATCTACATTAAAGTTACCCGCATGGAGGGCCCGCAGTTTCTCGAGCTGTTCGACTTCCCCGATCGCATGGTCACACGTGGAAAGCGCGATCGAACGAATGTGCCGGCTCAGGCTCTTGCAATGCTGAACGACCCCTTTGTAATCGACCAAGCTCGTTTCTGGGCGGAGCAACTGGTCAAGGTAAAACACGAGTCAATCGAAGTACGTATTCAAGCCATGTTTCAACGCGCGATTGGGCGACCGCCGAGTAAAATCGAATTGCAACGTTTCGTCTCACTGATTCGAGCCTTGGCCGATGATCCCTCTGCGGATCAGGTGGCCTTGCTTGAGGACCAGAATGTCTGGCAAGACGCCACGCACGCAGTGTTTAACCTGAAGGAATTGATCTACATCCCATGAATACGATGCCTTCAAGCTGCCCCGGCCGCGTGCCGCGCCCGATCAACCGACGTGAAATGCTCGCCACGGCATCCACCGGTTTTGGCCTGATGTCGCTTTCCGCGCTGATGAGTGACAATTCTTACGCAGGTCTTGCGGAAGGGATACGAAGCCACTTTCAGCCAAAATGCAAACGCGTCGTGTTCCTGTTCATGCCAGGAGGCGTTTCTCACGTCGACTCGTTCGACCCCAAACCGTCTCTAAAAAAGCATCACGGTCAAAGTATCGGCAAATGGGCAAATGCCAAAAGCATGGGGGCCAATCCGGGACGCAAATGGAAAGAAAGTCCCTGGAATTTCCAGAACTTCGGCCAATCCGGCATTCCGGTCAGCGACCTGTTTCCAAATATGGCCCAATGCGTTGACGATCTTGCCATCGTCCGGTCGATGGTCGCGGAAGTCCCACTTCACGCTGGAGGTAACCTGTTCCTCCACTCCGGACGTCTGCGAGCTGGCTCGCCTAGCCTGGGTTCCTGGATTAATTACGGACTCGGCAGTGAAAGTCAGAACCTACCGGGATACGTGCTGCTTAACAGCGGTTCCGTGCCGCCGGGAGGCAAAGAGCTGTTTGCGAATGGCTACCTACCCGCCAGCTATCAGGCAACCTCAATTAAGGCAGAAGGGATTCCCGTCGACAACATTATTCCTACACGTTCCGCAAAGCAGCGACAAAAGCTGAAGTGGCTATCACTTCAAGACGGCGAATTCGCAAAAAAAGTCGGCGAACAATCGGGAGTCGAATCGGCAATTCGCAATTATGAAATGGCGTTTCGCATGCAGACCGCCGTTCCCGGTACACTCGATCTGGCGAACGAAACAAAAGCCACCAAGGAACAATATGGCTTGAACGCGGAAGACAAAGATCTACGCTCGTATGCGACACAGTGCCTGCGAGCTCGCCGACTGCTAGAGGCAGGCGTCCGATTTGTTGAGGTGACTGCCAATCCCGTCGGCCTCGACAATGGAAGCTGGGATCAGCATGGCAATTTGAAAGCGGGCCATGAAAAAAATGCACTTGTCACTGACCAGCCAATCGCTGCGTTGATTAACGACCTGAAAGAGCGAGGCCTATTCGACGATACGTTGATTCTCTGGGCTGGCGAAATGGGACGAACACCCCACGCCGGTGGAGCACCGGGCGACGGCCGCGACCATCACACATCAGGCTTCACCGTTTGGCTCGCGGGCGGAGGCATCAAGGGCGGCACGATTTACGGAGCGACAGACGAATTTGGAATGGAAGCCGTTGAGAACGTGGTCACCATGCATGACCTACACGCCACGGTCCTTCACCTGCTGGGACTCGACCACGAACGTCTCACATTTCGCTATGGCGGCCGAGACATGCGTCTGACCGACGTTCATGGACACGTTGTCCAGGATATTCTTCGATAAGCTGAACGGCCGCTTTCAATTCACCTGTTGAGCATCAGCAAACCGGCGACGAGCCTACAAGTCAGCGGCACGACCGACTGACTTGTGATTTTTTTCCGCTGAAGGTGGTACATTCGCAAAAGATGCCAAGCGATTGATCCACAAGCCTCAGCGCCAAAACAAACTGCCTGGTTATCCTGCGATGTCACTCGAGCTGAATCGGTAATTTCCATCCCAGACGCTTTGGATCATCCCGCACAAAGACATCCCGCACATAGACTATGTGCTCATGTCAACGTTAACCACCGATTTGGCAGCCGCTTCTGCCTCAAAAAATTCGAATTCAGTGTCTTTGAATCCGAACATGCCGGCGACCAGGTTGCTGGGAAACATTTGAACTCGGTTGAAGAAATCCCGGACGTTGGCATTGTAGAATCGACGTGATCGCGCGATTCGAGTTTCGGTTTCGCCCAACTCTTTTTGCAGCTCGAGAAAATTCTGGCTGGCCTTCAAGTCGGGATAGGCTTCGAAGGTCGCTAATAGGCCATGAACGGCCTTCCCAAGTTGGTCTTCTACTTTGGCTCGGTCTGGTGGGCTTTTGGAGCGATCATTGACCGCCGTCGTGCGCAGGGCGGTGACGTCTTTCAAAAGTGTCTTCTCGTGGGTGGCGTACCCCTTTACACAATTGACCAGGTTGGGGATCAAGTCGTGTCGGCGCTCGAGTTCGGTGTCAATGTCGGACCAGGATTCTCGACATGACTGACGCCCGGACACCAAATTGTTTTGCAAGCTGATGACATAAATGATTAATACCAGTAAACCGGCACCAATAACAATCAGCGTGACGAGAGCGGGTGATATCGCTGCCAAGAGCTGTATCGAGGAACTCATAAGCATGATCCTTTAGCGTTCAGTCGGTTGTATTGTGCTTCAAGTCTTCGGGGATATTCCCCAACAAGTCAACGCAGGCATCCAACTGCTTTTGCACTTCCTCCGGTTCCATCGTGAACCACGTGGATACCATGATGCCGCCCGAATTGATTTCGATCCCGTGTTGCAAGCCGTGCTCCATTAGCTGTTCCATCATGGCCTGATCAATGATGGCGAATGCCCATTTGGGATCGTTGGATTTTACCTGATACTGTTTGTTAAATGAATCTAATTCAAATTTGACATTCTTTAGCGTGAGGCTGCTACCCTCTTCAATACCGAACGACGCCAATCTTTTCCAAAGCTTTTTTGGGGTGATCAGGGTGCGGTGTAGTGGCATATCGGTGAGAATCAGGATCGAGCTAAACTCGCCCTCGCTCCAATCAAAGTCCTGTCCCGTCGCGACCACATAGTCATAGAACACCGTGTCCCAACTAACGACGGTATAGCCCTTCCAAGAGCCCCAACAGATATTCTTGTCAGATTGCCAATCTCCACGAAAACGATTCGATATGAACTGTCCATATTGGGATTGGATTTTCGAGCGACCAAACCTTTTTGCGAACATTCTTTGCTGGGAAGACAGTGGCTTTTCACCGTGCAGCTCACTCTGATCTACCGTGGCAGGGTTCGGCGGCGCCTGAAAAGACTGTCCGGTCAACGCGAACTGCAAGCCATTGGCCTTGGCCCATTTGCGATAGCGTTTGGCCCGTTTTCGGTTCTTTAACCAGAAATAGACAAGCTGCAAAAGGCCTTGAACGGGGATCGCTTTGAGAATGTCATCGAGTGCTGACATGTTTAGCTGGCTCCAGTAGCGGTGCTGTTTCGGCAGCTGGTAGCTTTTCGCCCATGGAAACGAACCGCCCGCATCACTCACGTTCAGTTTTGGCCTGCGGAACATAAAGCAAGCCGGGCAAAAAAAACGTCCCCGGACATGGTATTAAAAAGAACCAAACAAAAAAAGCCCGAAAATTCCAAAGGTAGGCTAATTGAATCAACAGGCATTTCCGAGCCAGCCCCTGTCGCGGATACATCGACCTTCGCAATCGGCGATGGAACTCCGCTCTCGGAAATCGCCGAATTAGATACGATGGTCACCGTGGTCGATGCGGCCAACTTCCTGGAAGATCTCAGAATCCCCAAGAATCTGAAGAGCATCGACCAGGCAGCAACGGAAGACGACCCGCGAACCGTCGCCGATCTGCTTACCGCATAGGTCGAATTTGCCAATATCATCATCTTAAACAAGACGGATCTGGTTGACCAAGACACACGGGGAACGATCGAAGGCTTTGTCGAGCAACTAAATCCTCACGTTCTCAAGCTACAGGCGTCCTTCGGCAAGGTCGAGCCAACACAAATCATGGGGACGCGACGATTTGACTTTGAGATTGCGAAACAGAGTAAAGGTTGGCAACTCACACTACGCAGCGATTCTTTGATCGACTTAATCAAGAATGGAATGGGGTCTTGCGAAGCAAGGGTTTCTTCTGGCTTGCGAGTCGACTGGACAAGATCGGGGTCTGGTCACAGGCGGGTCGAGTGGCGTCTCTCAATTTCGGTGGATTCTGGTGGGCGGCTGTTCCGCCTGAACACTGGCTGGAATCATCCACACTCGAAGCGGAGGTCGAGCAAAAATGGCATCCAGAAGTCGGTGATTGCCGAGACAAGAATTAGTCTTCATTGGCATCGGCATGGACGAGGTCGCTATCTAGGATTCGCTTCAGGAGTGCTTACTGACCGACGAACAATACGCGACAGGGATTGAAGCCTGGAAGAACCTTCAAGATCCATTTCCAAAATAGAACTATCAGTGTGGATGAAGCGATCTCTGCTGGCACCTCGTCGGTGCCCGTTGCTCAGGCAACAGCGAAAGCAGCTGTCTCATAACTTAAATCGATGCCACCGTGGCGGACCGTCCCCAGAAGGAATTGACCCTGTTTCGGATCACGTCGGGACCCGTTGGGCAAATCGACATCACTCAAACTTATCGCCCTTGGTCAGCGTCTTAATCCGACAAAGATACATGTCCGAAGTCAGATAGAGTACGCTTCCATCGTTTCCCCAACCAACATTTGCAATGCTTTCGCCCGTGACGATACGACCGAGTAGCTTGCCACTCGGTGAGATCACGAGCACACCACCAGGCCCTGTCGCAAAAACGTTTCCATGCACATCGATCTTCATGCCATCGCCCCCGCCACGCGGAATGCGATCGTCTTTGGACGAGTCAAAAAACGCGGTGGGCGATCCGAGGCTGCCATCTTCCTGCACAGGAAATGCACGCCAAACCGGATCACGACCGTCACTGTTCGCCACGTAGAGAATCTTCTCGTCCGGCGAGAAAGCGATACCGTTTGGGCGAGATATGTCCTTAAATTGCAGCGTGACCTTGCCGTCCTTTTGCAAGCGATAGACGCCGCAAAAATCAATCTCGCGCAATGGATCATCCGCACTTTGGGGAAGTCCGTAAATTGGATCGGTAAAAAACAAGTCGCCATTCCGGCGAATGGCCAAGTCGTTCGGACTATTGAATCGTTTGCCATTCCACCGATCTGCAAGCGTTACCTTGCCGCCCCCCTTGGTGAGGAGCGAAACCCGTCGGTCACCGTGTTCGCACAGCACGAGTCGTCCAGCAGCGTCCAGAGCCAACCCGTTACTGCCAGGCTCGCGACCGTAATCTGCAACTCCTGTATAGCCAGCGGGCTTCATATACACCGACACTCCAACACCCTCTTGCCATTTCATGACGGCGTTGTGAGGGATGTCAGAAAACAGAACAAAACCTCCGAACTTATTGTCCTTTTCCGGCACCCAGACTGGTCCCTCTGCCCATTCAAAGCCGCCGCAAAGAACCTCGACCGCTGCGTCCTTCAGAATGAGTTTGTCGAGCGATGCGTCAAATCGGTCGACATGGCCAATCTGCGGAAAATTAACAGTATTTTGAGCCTGAGCAACGCTTGCCAGCGCCGTCAGTAAGCTACAGAGTCTAAAAATCGTCTTTGGTGCGCTCATGTGATTTCTCTTTTCATGGCAGTCGGGGCAGTGTCACCGTATATCGTTAGTTTCCCTCGAATCTCCGTCCCAATCAAGTCAGCCCCGGCAAAGACAAGGAAGACGCCCGCCGAGCGAGTTCGACGAGTGAGATGAGATAAATCGGGTTTCCCAAGGTGATCTCCGTCGCTGTCTGAAGCCCTATCGATTACCACATATTGGCAATGTTGGTATGATGTCGAACGAGTTCACAATCTATAGACCTTGATTCCTCTTTCCTTACCATGAGATCTTTCAATCAACCGTACACTTGCTGCGTATCTACTGACAACTCTGTCGGTCAGCTGTGTGACCACTAGCCTGAGCTTTTCCCTGATGAACGAATGCAACGCAGATACCAAGTCCCCCTTACTCGATCGGGATCTCTTTTTTGGAAACCCGCAGATTTCGGGCGGGCAGCTGAGTCCGGATGGCAGGTTTATTTCGTTCATGAAACCGTATCAGGGCATCATGAACGTCTGGGTCAAAGAGTTTGCAGAGCCATTTGACAAGGCTCGCCCGTTGACGGACAGCAAGCGACCTTTGTACGGATATACGTGGACGGAAGATGGCAAGTACATTCTGTACGTAAAAGACTCAGACGGCGACGAGAATATCAATCTGTTCGCTGTTGATCCTAGCGCCAAACCTGCCGCCGGCAAAGAGACACCAGACTCGCGAAATCTGACCCCGCTGAAAGATGTCACGGCACGGATCATGCATGCGAGTCAGAAAAATCCGGATTTGCTGTGGGTGGGACTGAATAATCGAGACCAGGCATGGCACGATCTTTATCAACTCGAAATCTCCACAGGCGATTTGACACTGGTCTATCAGAACGACGATCGCATCACCGGTTATGAATTTGACTGGGATGACAATCTTCGCTTGCTGAGTCGAACCGATCCTGCGGGCGATACGACCCTATTGCGTAAAGACGACGAGAAGCTGGTCCCCATCTATGAGACTTCGGTCACAGAGGACGCGATGGTCCGGGGATGGGATCCGAAAAATGAGAACCTTTACCTGGTCACCAACAAGGGTGACCTGGATCTGCAGACGCTGTTCAAGATGAATCCCCAAACAGGGGAACTGGAACTCCTGGAAAGCGACCCGAAAGAGCGAGTCGATTTCGGCGGCTTGCGAATGGACCGAAACACTCGGGAGATCATCTCCACATCCTACACTGACGATAAGACTCAATATTACTGGCGGGACAAAGATTGGGAGGCGAACTATAAGTTCCTGCAGCAGAAGTTTCCCGGTCGTGAAATTGCCTTCCAGAGTGCAACCAATGACTACAGCAAGTTTTTGATTACCGTGCATGGCGACAAACATGCGGCTGAAGCCTGGTATTTCGATGCACCCGAGCGCAAGTTGATCCATCAGTACACGCCTCGCCCGGAACTCAAGGACGTCGAAGAACACCTGGCCCCGATGACTCCCATTCGCTATGCCAGCAGTGACGGCCTGAACATCCCTGCTTACCTGACCGTACCTGCGGGAGTTGAGGCGAAGAATTTGCCGGTTGTCGTTTTGGTTCATGGAGGCCCTAAAGGGCCACGCGACTCATGGGGCTATAGCGCTCTGGTTCAATTCTTGGCCAACCGCGGCTACGCCGTTCTGCAGCCCAACTTTCGCGCTAGTGGCGGATATGGCAAGAAGTTCCTGAATGCGGGCGACCTGCAATGGGGCAAACTGATGCAGGACGACATTAGTTGGGGCGTCAAATATTTGATCGAGCAAGGCATTGCTGACCCGGATCGCGTGGCGATCATGGGTGGCAGCTACGGCGGATACGCAACTTTGGCGGGACTTGCATTGACGCCTGAACTCTACGCCTGCGGAGTCGATATCGTTGGCCCCAGCAACATCTTCACGTTGCTTGAATCGATTCCTCCTTACTGGGAAGCGGGGCGAGCCTTTCTGTATGGCATGGTCGGAGACCCAAATACAGAAGAAGGCCAGAAACGAATTCGAGAAGCGAGCCCACTCTTCAGTGCGCACAAGATCGCCAAGCCACTGCTGATTATCCAAGGAGCTAATGACCCGAGAGTGAAACAAGCGGAGGCCGATCAGATTGTCATCGCGCTACGAGATCGGGGTCACAAAGTCAGCTATCTCCTGGCGGATGACGAGGGTCACGGCTTTGCCAAGCCTGTGAATCGCATGGCGATGTATGCCGAGATCGAGGCTTTTCTTGCAGAACAGATCGGTGGTCGGCATCAAGAGGACATGCCGGAGGACGTCTCCGAGCGACTCGACCAAATCCGCGTGGACGTGAACAAAGTGACGTACGAACCGGCCGAAGAATCAAACTCGAACACGGAATGAGACCCTGTCGACCAGGACTCTCACCATGAAACGTCGTTAATTCCTTAAAGCGGGCGCAGCGATCGGTGCGGCGACTGCTGCTCCTGGGGTGCCAACTGCATCCCTGGCAGCGCCAGACGCTGGCAAAAAATCACAGATTTAAGCTGGAGTATGCCCCTCACTTCAACATGTTGAAGCATTCAGCCAATGACGACCTGATCGACCAGCTTAAGTTCGCGTCCGACCAGACTTTTACCGCATGGTAAGACAATGGCATAAAGAACCGGCCGAAGCATTGGCGATGTGCTGGCGGAAATGATCGACCAGGAGAGGTTTTGCCGAGTGTTTGACGACGACCCGACTGGCAAAGCCCCCATAAAACCCGATCCTACTGATCCGGCTGGCTAGGATCGTGCACCTGGGTTGAAACTTCTAGAACTTCTATTTGTTAAAACTTTCGAGAGATCGCAGATCTTCTAAAACGCTTCGCGGACCTCAATCTCGCTGCTTGAGAGCCTGCAAAATTTCTTTTGCCCCACAGCATATTTCCCTGCTGGATTGCTTACCAGCAGCCAGCATCAAGAAGAGCTCCCCCTGCTTGATACGTTTCGAATCTTCTCCGCTCACCGTCGCTCGATTTCCGGCTGCATTATCAGGTGTTTCAGGCCGATACCCGTGATGCATGAGGCAGTTCTGTTTAGAGGTACCGAAGCCCGAAAATTCGCTGGGGAAAATTCATGGTGGCAAGTTCAGTCGCCTCGAGCGGTTCGGTTCGGTCGATTCCCACGAAGCCTTTCGGCGAATTCTTGCCGAGTGGCCAGCAGCCAACCAGACACCCCAAGAACGAGAGCATGCCTCTTTCTTTGATCGACTGACACTCGGGGAGCCGCTGCGCGACAACTGGGGCTTCATTGAGACATGCTTTCGAAGCAATATTGGAATGCCGAACAAGGAACTGGCGTGAAGGGAGAACACCAGGCGGCAATTTGAAGCTAAGTGAACGACAAGCAGTCGATGCGACCGTGGCAAATTTATTGGCCGGTGTGAAGCCCCGACAAAAGGGCGTGAATAAGCGGGCTGCCACAAGAGCAAGAGCGATCGGAACGATTTTGAGTGATTGAGTTGATCGACCACAATGAAAGCGAGCGGCCGCTGCTTTTAATTTGCCGTTCGTGCGCGGCATTCAGTATTCTGATTCGGGCAAGCTCCCCTTGTCGTGAATCGACCGGGCGTTGGATGGCTTGTTGATTTGAGCGTTGTTGAACGGGCAATACGCGACCTTCGTTCACAGTGCCCCAGACGGCAATGTCCTTGATCTTCAGCGGGTCACAGGTGACAGGGTTGTCTCCAAGAATTGTGAAATTTGCCAGTTTGCCAGAGACAATACTGCCAATTTGCTTTTCCAGCTTCAAAGAGTACGCAGCCTCGAGCCTTACCGCTCGTAGTGCCCCGGCCCGGCTGACACGCTGATTTTCTCCTGCCACACGGCCGGACGTTGTGATTCGGTTCACACCACACCACATGAGGAACAAAGGATCTGCCGGAGCCATTGGCATATCCGAATGGTACGAAAATGAAATCCCAGCGCGTTCAACGTCGCCCATACGCACCATCCGATCTGCCCGTTCGGGACCTAACCCAACTTCGCTGTAATTGTCAGCGAGAGCTCGCACGTAATACGGATTGGCGCTAACAATACAGCCCAGTCGTTTGATCCGATCAACTTGGCCTTTGGCACTGACCGCGAAGTGCACGATGTTCGTGCGATGGTCGTGGCGAGCATTGCGACGGAGGTTCTCTTCCAAAGTGTTTAAAACCCGATCCAGTCCGGCGTCTCCATTCACATGAATGTGAATTTGGTAGTCGGCGTCCCAATAAAAACGAAAGGCTCGTTGAAAGACGGCTAGATCCGTCATCCACTCGCCCTCGTGCTCGTCGAGATAAGGGTCACGAAGCTTCATGAGTTGGGAGTAAATGGCACCGTCGGCAAAGAGCTTGGCCATCCTTGGGGATTGGCTGGTCATACCTTCATACCAAGACGAGAGCTTCTTCGATTCTTCCAGTACCTGTGCGTCGTCGTCGTACTTGTCGCACATCGTTTTTCCGTCGACCATGAAGGTCCAACGGAACGGCATGGTCGACGGCGAGAAGACGGCGTTCACGCCATTCTGCACGGGCTTGACGAGAATACCGCCGGGTTCGTTGCCAAAGGTGATGCCTTTCCCGTGCATGAAGTCCCGAGCAATTTCGAGCCCATTCTGCAATTTTTCCGGGGTAGCGATCATCGTCGCAAGATTAGTAGCGATTGCGGCAAAGAAACCCTGTTCCCAAAAACGACCTTCCTCGAAGTTCGACTGTTGCTTCTGCGAATCCGACCAGCCGGCGACCAGTTCTTTCGTGATGCCGGCCGCCTTCAGCGCCGGATCATTCAGGATGATCTCACGGCAGGAACGCGCCCAAATCAATACCGGTCGGGTTTTGCTGATTTTGTTTAGCTGCTCGCGAGTCAACTTGCCGTAGAAACTCGGATGATAGCCCCAGGATACGAGCGGTTCGTCAGGGTCTTCCAGCATCTCTTCCACCGCGGCGAGACGTTTCATGAAGTCTGCTTTATCCTTGACGGCCGGTATGGTCTTGGTCGGCAAGATCCAATCTTCGATGGCGAGAACCTCCGCAGCCATGGTCAGAGCGGTCAGGACCGGATGGTCGTGCTGCGCAATAAATCCAGGGACGATCACTTTTTCTGCGAACGTCTCATCGATCTCGAACTCCTGATCGCCGGCAGCCGCTTTCAGTGTTTCCAGCGTTCCTGTTGCAAGAATTCGATCTCCTACAACCGCAACTGCCTCGGTCTTAGGCATCGATGGGTCGAGCGTAATGATTTCTTTCGCGACGTAAATCGTCATCTTGGGGAGACGCGGCGATGCCACATTTCCAGCAACATCTTGAAGCGTTGATGGTTGAGCCCAGCCAACACTCGCGGCCATAACAACGATGCCTAGACTGGAAATTCGCAAGTTAGCTTGCATCATTGAAATCATAATTGAAGGTGGGTAATTCGCAGGTGTGAATATGTTCAGCTCTTCCATCCACGAAGGTCATCTCTGCTGATCGACGTGGCGTCAAAGCCTGCCCAACACCCTAGGCTGATCGAAAATTTAAAGCAATCGAACGGACAATTGCAAGTATTTTGTTGCTTCGAATTTGCTAGGCCATACGTCGTGCTTGCTGCCGTTTTCCTTCGACGCATCGGTTACATCGATCTCTGAGCACATTCCTTGCCCGCCATGCTAGGCTTCATTACGGCCGCGACGTCGTTGGCACTCGGCCTTCACGCAGGAACCGATGGCAAAGCGCGCCGATCGTCCAAGGAGAATCGAAATCGCAAGTCAATCTCGCGTTACTGGTCAATAAACCGATGAAATGCCCGGAGAGTTTCCTCGCTCACGTGATGCTCGATCCCCTCAGAATCCAACTCGGCGACGTTGCGACTGATACCTAGCGCAAGCAGAAACTGCAGCACGGTTTCGTGTCGCTTCTTCGACCGTGCGGCGAGCGACTCGCCTTTCGCCGTAAGCCGAAGTGGCGCGTAGGGCTCGGTGTCCACCAGTCCTTCCGTTCGTAGCCGAACGACCGTCTTGGTGATCGTCACGTTGCTGACGCCGAACAGTTTGGCGAGATCACTGCCCCGGCAGACTCCCCGCTCCTGGATTGTTTCGGCAATCGCCTCCACGTAGTCCTCTGCCGTTTCCGAGGCGTGGTCCTTGCGAGTGCGGCGATAAGGGCGGGATTTGTTGGGCTGCGGTCGGTTCATCATTTTTTAAATCTATCGGATCGGCTCCGGTGCCGCGAGCGGTTGACCTGGGTTTAGCCTATGCTAAAATCAGGGCCTGTCAAGTTTAACCAAGGCTAAACTTTGGGTGCGCGGCTCGAATCGAAGGAGTTTTTCATTGGCCACCAGATTCCAAAAACACGGATTTACGCTGATTGAACTGCTGGTCGTGATTGCGATCATAGGACTGCTGATTGGATTGCTACTGCCGGCAGCAAACGCCGCGAGAGAATCGGGGCGGCGTGTGCAATGCGTGAACAATCTGCGTCAACTGGGCATTGCGATTCAGGCCTACGAAAGCGCGCGTCGCAGGCTGCCGCCGGGATACGTTTCGAACTCGACGACCGCGCCCCCACCCGCGACTCGCGACCCCAACACATGGGACGCGCCACCAGGCTGGGGCTGGGGCACGTATCTGTTACCTTATCTTGAGGAGTCCGGACTGGCCAGTTCCATCGACCTGGCCCAGCCAGTGTGGTCGCCGCGGAACGCCGACTTTGTCCGTCAGACCGTTCCCACCTTCCTCTGTCCAACCGCATCCGGGGGGCACGAGCCGTTCGTGGTTCAAGACGAAGCTGGCGAACCGCTGTCTATCGAGGGTCGCACGGTCACGCTGGGGCGCTCTCACTATGTTGCCAGCCATGGACAGGAATCCTGTTGGGGCGAGTGCGGCGCGAGTTCGACGGGTATCGTGTTCACGAATATCTACACCAGCGCGACTCGCGAGATCACCATCAATGGCGACGCAAGCCGTGTCGCCGACGGTCCGTTTTATCGAAACTCTCGCACAAGAATGCGGCACATCAAGGATGGGATCTCCAAAACGATTTTCCTGGGAGAGCATTCGTCGAAACTTAGTGACAAGACCTGGGTGGGCGTTGTGCCCGGTGCGTTCACTCATCCACGTTTCTCATCGCCAGAAAACGGCCCGGATGCGGCTGCCACGCTGGTACTCGTGCATGCCGGACCATCCGGCGGGGAGCTTGACATCACGGGTTTTCCAATCATTCATCCCGTCAACTTTCCGACCTATCACGTCGGACAAATGTTCTCCGAGCATTCGGGTGGCGGCAACGTTTGTATGGGAGACGCGTCGGTCCGATTCGTGACGAACGAAGTCGATCTGATTGTTTGGGCCGAATTTTCCAGCATCAATGAAGGTGAAGTAACAGGAGACCTTTAATTCATGCATACGAACAATTACTCGATGTTTAGATGGGCATGCGGCTGCCTGCTAGTGGGGATCGTCGGCTGCGGCGGCTACGATGAAGTTAGTCCAACGGCATACGAGTATGCCAAAGCGCTGTATTCGGTTACGAATCGTAAGGCGCAGGACCGATTGCCCAGTGTCACTGATGGGATCCAAACATCTCTAGAAGACGGAAAGCTCACGGATCGGGAAAACGCTTGGCTGATCGACATCGTCCGCAAGGCGGAGGATGGCCACTGGGAAGCGGCAAATCGCGCTGCTCGCCAGATGATGGAGGATCAAGTGCGATAAAGCCGCCGCGTGGAAGACTTGAAGGCGCGACCTGGCTCCATAAAAATCACTTTGGAATCAGGCTGTCAGCGTTTGAATACGCGAAGAGGATCGAATCGGAAATCGGTATTCCGCCCACCGTTGATTGAGGAGTCAGCCTGTACGATTGTTTTCCCTGTTTTCATCGTGATACCCGATTGTGAAAGCTGATCCGCGCGATCTCGAGTTGTCGCCAATTTGACTTCAAAACCTTGCGTGAGTGCAAAATCGTATCAGGCTAGCGAATTGGGCGGTTGGGCATTGCTTTTGCGGCACGATCGGCGTGAATTGACAAAGTAGGATTGAGCGTTGAGAAAGATCCTCATGCGTCTTCAGACGAATTCATTGGACCGTCAAGCTACTCGACTCACCAAGGCAACACTTTGAGCCGCATCGGAGAGCTGCAAATCGACTCGCATCGGCGGGGTCGATGCGGACTTCTCACGAAAGTGCAAACGGTGATTTTCTTTCGCGATAAACCCTCTTTGCAGCCATCGCGGAATTACTTACGGAATCGAGAAAATGTGAGCGGTGTTGTCGATTTGATCAGGTCGTTCAGCCTATGGAGTTTGCTTCCTTTTTGTTTGATTATTTTCAACATCCTGGCTGCGGCCGGTTTCCTTGCCCGGTTTGCTTGATTGTTCCACAGGCAAAATTGAACGTGTGCGATGTGGGCGCTTCGACTCCACGAGTGAACGTGACCGGACCCCGGAAACAAAACCGCTAACTGGAGCCAGTGTTTCGATCTCGAATCTGTTTTGATAGCTCATTGTTACCGTCTGATGAAACAGTCTGACGAGACGATCGCTAAGAGAATGTCGCGCAGTCGGAAATCGGTATCAGCGGACTGCTTGTAGAGCGAGTCAAGGTTTTCGCGATCGCGAAAAGTGAGCTGGCGTGCCATTGCATAGGACAGCATGTTCTCCACGAACGTTCGGGAAAACTTGTCTTCATCTTCCAGCAAGATGGTTTTCAGACCTTGTGGACCCTCGAAGGCTCGGCCGTCCATATGAACGGTTCTCGTATCCACAGGAAAGCGTTCGGTTTCATTGCCGTCGTTCTTGCTCGCGGCGGAATAGTTGCTCACGTCAGCGTACTGGTCCCGCCAGCGTCCGATGACGTCGAAGTTCTCCAAAGCAATCCCGAGGGGATCCATCTTCTTGTGGCAGCTATTGCAGCTGACGTTCTCTCGATGCGCATCGATCGTCTGTTTGATCGTCTCCGTTTGCGTCGGTGGTCTGAGTGCTGCGATTTCCAGGTTTGCTGGTGTCTCCAGATGATCACCGTAGAAGCTTCTCAGTACCCACGCGCCACGATAAAACGGATTGGTGTATTGCCCGTTGTTAGTCGTCATCAGCATGAATCCGGCCTGTGAAAGAAGGCCTCCGCGATATCGATCGTTATCGCCAAGTATCACCTTGGAAAATTCCGAAGTAATCTCTTTGGGCCTGTAGTCGACCGGTGATATTTTACTTGCTCCAGCTCTCTTGCTCGGCTGCGCGACCGGGTGACCTTCGATCCGATAAATGTAGTTCAGCTCCGGTGTGATCATTACAAAATCGGAATCGATAAAGTTCAGCAGGCTCAGATTGCCTGACAGCACTTCCTTGAAAAACTCCACCGGTTCTTCTTTGATCTGATCTCGGACAAGGTCAAATTCATCAACCGTGAAAATGTTCACGTCCGGTTCGATGATCTTGAGCTTTTCAAGATCGAGCCATTGATGAACATAGTCTTCGGCAAACCGATCAGCTCTTGCGTCCTGCAGCATTCGGATCGTCTGCTCGCGTCGAACTTCGGGATCCTTCAGCTTTCCCTGCCTCGCCAATTCGAAAAGCGTCTCGTCGGGCAAGGAGTTCCACAGGAAATACGACATACGTGCAGCGATCGCGTGTTCATCCAGCGGCCCCGACGCACCTTCCTGCTTATAAAGGAAATTCGGGGAACATAACATTCCGCGAATGCCTGCTTGTAGGCCGGAGTAGATGCTTCGACCCAGGGCGAACTCTTTCTTCGCATGGACATCGACTTGCTGCATCTCAGCGTCAGAGACCGGACGACGAAACAGTTTTTGTGCAAGCCGCTTCAGAATGGGCCGGCATGACTCATAGTCAGCAGAAGCATCGATCTCTTTGCAATAGGTTTTGTAGAAAGGCGTCTGCGGTGGCCAGAACTCGTACACTGGCCCCGTGATGGTCGCTTCCTCAATGCAAAACATCCGCTGAGCCCCGCCCCGTTGGACCGAATTGCATCTCAGAACGATCGTGTCATCGGAGGAAAGCCGCGTCGTGAACCCTTCCCTAAGATCGAAGTCCTGCCAGGCAGCATTTTTTGGAATCACAGTAACAATGCTTTGTCCTACTCCCGAGTTCTTTCGCAGGAAGTAGCTCATCGAATGGCCACCTGATGGCGTACCGTCGATATCGTTATCTGAAACGTCCATGACCGCAGGCAATCTTTCTTCATTACGGCTGCCGGGAACAAACTGAGCCGTGATATAGAATCCTTGTGGAACAATCCGATAGACACCGTTCGTCCTGACTGACGGATTGATTTTTATTTGGTTGGCGGGAGACGCAAAAACCAGCGGGCGCGAATCCCGTTCAAGGGATGGGGCAAACCCATTCGTATCGTCTTTGTGACTGAGCGAATCAATATCTGTGTTCTTCGTTGAGTAGACAACGACGCGTGGAGTAGGTTTGTCGCTGACGATAGTCTCGGCGATCCGGTTTGCAACATTGAAGTATGTCTCCATATCAACAACGGACATGTGCAAGTTGTCGGCATTGTTATCAAAGCCAGCGTCGATGTTGTCGAGTGGCAGTTGGTCGAGCAGAGAGAAGTCTGTGCCAAAGACATCGTTGACGGTGTTTTGATACTCAACCCGATTTAACCGTTTCAGCATTCCCGGTTTTTGCTTTTCCGCAAGCACGTGCAGTTGATTGCGTAAAACCTTCTGCAGAGCCCTGGCCTGGTCGGCTTCTGGATGTTTCGCCGCCTCTTCCGGCGGCATCTCACCACTCTCGATCGCCGTGTAAACACCTTCCAGCAGACTTGCGTCTTCCCATCGCTGCAAGTCAATTTGATCCAGGCGAAGGCCGGCTTCCGACGTTTCCTGGCCATGGCAGGAGACACAAAAGGTGCCGAAGAACTGCTGTGATTGCTCACGATCATCCGCACGACAACTCGAAGCACGAATTCCTGCAATCAGCGACAGCAAAACAACCATTTTCGTGATCTTGTTATTCAACATAATTTTACAGCTGAATGATCTTCTTGCTATTGCCGAACTGTTCTCGCTGGATACCGAATTTCTGAAGTATCGACAGGTAGATATCGCAGGTTGTCTCGCCCTTACGCATGATATGGCCACCGTGATTCTCGAACTGTCCGCCCGCGACGAACACAGGAATTTCGTTCCCGTTATGAGGCCCCATTCTCTGACTCACACTGTTGTTACCTGTGGCGACGGTGACGGTCTCATCCATCAGGGTTCCGTCGAACTCACCTTTTGTACTGGCGAGCTTATCGTAGAAGTTGGACAGCAGTGAAAAGAACGATGAGTCATACTTCGTCAGGCTGGTGCGTGCGTCCGCGGTTTTTGGCACGTTGTGCGTCGTGATGTGATGGTCATTATCGAGCCCCACCATATAGAAATTGACCACGCGCGTGATATCGAACCTGAAGGCCTTGTAGATCATGTCGAATGCAATGCCGCGTTGAATCTGACGTGGGTTTTCCAGGAATCGTTTCTTGTCAACGTCGGTAGCAAGGAAGTTATTCTCGAATTGAGGTGCGACCGGGAATTCGACATCCTGGCGAGGATTACTGAGCCACTCGATCGATGTCTTGAGTTCCTGTACCGAGTCACGCAACGCCGCGAAATCCTCCTCCAGTCGCTGGCGGTCTCGGCCCGACACGCGCGTCATCAGAGCTTTCGCTTCTTCGAGAGAACCGTCAAGGACACTCTTTTTGTGGGCCAGTAGTCGTTCCTCGGTTTTTCTGTCGGTCTTGGCAAAGAGAGTTTCGAAGAGCAGCCTCGTTGATTGAATCGGCGTTACAGGCAGCCTGTTCCGCCACGATGCAACGATGTGGTGATGAGCATGGCTGATGAAAGTGACAACATTTCTAACGCGGGTTAAGTGGCCAATGTGGTCCGCAACAATCTGGTCCAGTGAGTCCGGGTTCGTTGTGGTATTTCCGACAAAGCATTTGTGGTCGCGGACATGGTCTCCGCCGAACTTCATTTTCGAGTAGAGCGTGAAATGGTCTCTGTGCTTTTTCAAAGGCTCCATGTGTTCGCTGAATGTGTAGTCGGCACCATCGGTTTGCGGCAGCACGTCCGTGAAAAAACCGTAGCCCATGCTGACACAGAAAAGCCGTTTGGCTTCAGCTTGTTCCGGGGCGGAGCGATTCTGCCCAAAGCTCTCCAGTGCCGGCAGGAACAGCACACAGCCAGCTGACTTTAGAATCTCACGACGTTTCATCAAGTTCGCCCTCTCCATTGGGTTGCAAAAGCACTGTGGAACCGCTGCACTGTTGAACCGCTGCACTGTTGAACCGCTGCACCGCAGGATTACCCGAACTATTTTAGTCAATCGCGAGTCATATGTCTTTATGTACAAAACGTATCAGACAAAACAATGAAAAGCCCTTATAGAGGGTATTAGTGTCAGTTTTAACTTTTTAGCGTCATTTCTTTATCCACGTTACTGAGTGGAGACGCAGCCGGAACGAAGAAACATGGATGAAAAGACTCGGGTGCGGGAGGTCGATAATGCAGCGAACCAGGTGGTCTTGATCGGCCCCCCTAAATGAGTCCACGGGATAATTGAAAATGTTATCCTCTGGTCACAAGTTAGAGGGAGAAAGGATGTCGCCAGGAAAGAAGTACAAGCCAGAAGAAATTCCCCCAAGCTCCGCGAAGCGGAGGTTCTGATGTCGCAGGGGATGACGCAAGATCTGGCGGCCAAGCAGATTGGCATATCAACACAAACGCGGATCCGTTGGCGAAAGGAGTACGGCAGCCTGCGAATGGATCACGCCAAGCGGCTTAAGCAGTTGGAACAGGAAAACTCTCGTTTGAAGCGATTACTAGCAGAAGCGGAACTGGACAGGGCCAGCCCGACTGTTCCGACTGAGCTTCATCCGCTTGTTCGACGGCGGACTACTTACCGCCTAATAAACGCGCCGTATCGTCAACGTATTTTTTGCGACCATAGATATCAACGGAGCGATAGGGCTGACCAGAGTCAAAGTTCATCTTGGTGAGATCAACGCGACGGATATCTTGGCTGTCGTAGGCGCGATAGTAAAAGTGTTTGTTCGCAAGGTCGGCAACCGTAATCCACGGTGTGAATTGAGTTGGTGGACCTTCTCCGTCCCCGGCACCGCGGTCTCCGCCAAAAACGACAACGCCGGGCACTTGATCGACCGTATTAAGCAGGTGAATTGCCTGACTGACCGCCGATTCTGCGTTGTCTGGTTGTGGGGCATAGTGCTTTTGTACAGCCACACGCACGTAGCGACTGGGAGACGTAAAATCACCAGGGAGCCCACGCAAACCTGAACCCAAAGCCCAACCAGCTTCCTTCAGCACCTCGGGAGCCTGCTGGGTGGCGGGGTTGAGATTTGAATAACAGCGTAAATTCGTAAGGTGAAAGTCGATCGATGGAGAGTTACACATTACGCCGATTCGGGAGTTGTCGGTGATCGTTAACGCACCTTTTACATACTCGATCACAATAGATTTTCCGGTTGCATCCGTAACGGCCCAATGGAACGGAAGAACCATATTCATCGATTCGTTAAATGCCCCCCAAACCACGATAGAGCGAAGCGCCTCGGCAACCTCGTCGGCTGTGGAAAACTTGGACAATGCCCAGCCGCACAGATCGTAATTTCGCAACGCAGGTTCTCCCGCCTTCGGCTTAGGATAGGATCCGTCGACGAACCAAAGCGTCGAGACATTGAGCCCCTTTTCGTTTATCCCATCCGAATACAAATGTTTTCCATGATGTGACATTGCGACAAAACCGTATTTACTCTGCCACGCCGTAGTGATGGCACCATCGGGAGCGGTACTTTCAAAGGACGTGCCTCGAGGCACAAGATCCAGTCGTGAAGCAACTTCATTTCCAAATTCCATGGATCTTCCGACTACAACCGAACCATCTTTTGCCTTCTGAAAAAAATAGGTACAAGCGAGTAATGGTTCACAGCACATGGCGATCACTAGCAGAATCACCGTCGTTTTAACAGCAATGCGGACATTCATGGATGATTAGCCTCAGAATTTTCTTGGGATTTATTTGGCGAACTTTATAGAAAACGAACCATTCAGTTCGAACAAAACACAGATCAAAGAACCCGGTGCATCACCAGATCGGCTCCGGTTCACCGTTTCCTCATGCTATCCCAAGGCATCGACAGGATCCATGCCCCGCCAACCAGTTGACCGCACATCCGACCCAACGGAAGCAGAAGAAGGCCGCCGGAGTGGGCTCGGACGACCTTCGTCAATTGTCGTACACCTCCGAGGATTCCGAGGTTGCGAACAGTTTGTCCGACGACATACACGCAAATGACTCGTCGGATTGTTCGTCATGCGGCAATGCATCCACACAGGCAGGCACATTTGAAAATCTCTCAGATAATCCTGACAGCTCCGAGCTGATGACTCTCTTGGTTTATCTCGATGCAATCGGGCGAGGGAAAGTACTCAGCGTTGTTCGAACGATCATCCGAGAAACTGATTGAGTCGAAGTAGCTCCGGAAGTCAAGGACACTGCTCTATCAAAGCTAGATTCTCCTAGCTCCGACTAGCTGTACATCATCTGGATCACGAAGCTTATTTTTCAGATACGGCAGTAAACCTTCGACCGCCGCTCGGATTGATCGTTTCGATTATTATTAGCTGCCTCCTCCCACGCCGCCGAAAAACTTTCAAATCAGTTTTTGACAACTTGCCCGAGCCATGAAGACTAGTTAGGCGTTCACACATCGTGAGAAAACAGCGACATGCCACAGAAGTTCGTTCAAGCCACTGCCCTCTAACGATCCATTTGTCTCTCACGATTCCGGCTGGTTTTGCGATCGAATCTAAAACCTTGGAATTCCGCTAAATATTTAAAGAAATGTGAGAACCCTCGGGCGGCTCGACCGTCTTATGGGCGTAGGCTGCATTGAGAACGTCTGCCGCAAACAGCATGATGAGTTGGGAGCTTTCCCCTCCAACCTGCCCGGTCCGGGTAAGGTGGAATCCGTTCGATGCGGACATGTGGCCACAGGCAATCCTTCGGACCCGCTTTCGGCCACTTCTGGCCCGCGTACGGAGTCTCTGACTGCTGATTTGTTACTCAACAGAATACACACATCAACACCAGAGGTAATTTAGTCATGAAAGTCTCCGCACTACGAATTAGCCGCCGCAACTTTATAGCCGTATCAGCGATCGCCTCGCTGCCGGCGTCCGTAACTGCCCCAAGCACTGCGCGGCCGCATTTTTTTGCCTCCGAGAAAATCAGTAAAAAGGTCGTGATCAGACAAGTTGTCTTCCGCGGCAAACATCCCGTCATGGATAATCCCCACTTGCGCACGCGAACGCAAGTGGACCGATTGGTGGAGAAGGCCGGTAAGCTTCGCGTCGCGTCCAATATAAAGCTGATGGCCCGATCTCATTCTCTAAAACAGCCCATTTCGCCGTCGGAATAGGTCGCTGCAAACAAACTGTTAATCGCTTGTTGCTTGTTAGTAACTGCTCAAGTTTTGCAGGAAGACTAATGCGATGATACGAGCTGCAACTCATCAATCGTTTTTGAGATCGACCATTTTGGGAGGGGTTGTTATATGAAATACAGACAAACCTGAGGGAGAAAAGGCAGGATCATGTCGCGTATCGATCCAAGAACCCGGTGCATCACCAATTCGTCTGCGGTGCACCGCTTTATGATCCGTATCCCAACCCATCGACAGAATGCACAAACAACCGGTTGACCGCACACCCGACCCAACTGAAACAGAAGAAGAAAAAAGGCCGTCGCCGCTCCAGTCACCTTGTCGCCAACTTGCAGGCTGGCCAGTCTCAAACAGCCCACTTTAAAAGATTCCGACGAAGTCTTTTGTGCTGAATTAACCGTTAAGATTCGAGCAACGAAAACCCAAGGCATCAACCAAGGCTTCTCATGCCACCGCCCGTTTTGCGTTTTTCTAAATCCAACGCCAACATGGCGAATACGGCGTCACTCGCTTGTGCTTCTTCCGCGGCGGCCACATAGGAAGCTTGCTGAAAAACGAAAACAAAGTCCCGTGTGGTGAAGTCTCCATCGCCATCCCAGTCGCCCTCTTCAAAGGTCGCATTGTTGAGCGTGCCATCCTCGTACTTGCCCAACTGGAAGACCAGCACTAAATCGGAGGAATTAAAAATTCCGTCGTGGTTTGAGTCACCGGGGAGTGGCAGTCCTGTAATTCCCGGCGAGCCACCTATTTGCGAACTCGCACGCCAAGCCTGAGCTGAATCGTAATTGATCCTTGCACCGAATTCGTCGACGAGCTCCAACGAAAACCCACCACCGTCTGTCGATGGATGCCAAATGTCCTCGTAGGTGAATTGCTGAATCCGATCCGCGTTGACGAATAAACTAAGCGGTTCCCCCCCGTTGGAGAGTTGCCCTGACCATTCCCCCGCGATCACGATATCTGTACCGTATCGCTGTTGGAACGCCGCGACGTTCTCCACGACCACAAGTCGCTCGTTGCCAGCCAATTGGGCCACGGTTCCATCCGCAAAGTTAAACGTCACACCACCAGTGATGGCAGTCGTGGTCAGATCAACCATTTCTTCCGACACGTTGAGGATTTCCAAATACTCGAAGTCATTGCGATCGAAAAATCCGGCCGCCAGATCTTGCGGGGTTGGATCGGCTGGGTTGTAGTGGATCTCGGCAATTCTCAAACCGCCACCCACGGAATTGGTCGGCGCGCCTGGGGTAAACTCAACGGGAGCAGACCAGTGACTCCATCGCCCTGTTGAGTCTTGGTGCCGAACGCGAGCTCGGTAGGTTTGGCCTACGACAACTTCGTCAGCGGGCAGTTTCAATTGCGGATCGAGTGGATTAAGAACGCCGCTCGTCCAAACAGTATCGATTTCGTAAATCCACGGTTCTGCAGCGTCATAGGTGGGAGTGGTGGGATTATGGATTTGTCCAAGTCGCAATTCCACGGCTGCAAATGTTTCAGCACCCTGTGCGTCTTGATATTCACTGCTCCGGAAGACGAGATCATCCGCAGGAAATCCGTCCGCACCTTCGTACGCCAATATCGGAGTGTTAGGAATCATCGAATCGTCCGCAAGCACGGCCAGTTGCCCGCCCCCGAAACCGTCCTTGGAAATGAACTGCTTGACCCAATTCACCATGCCCTCGAACCCGACGGGACTGATTGCTCGACGGACTTCGCCCGCCGCACCGTTGCCTGCGGGATATTGATAGACCTCGTTATAGAAGGCACCACGATGCTCTCCGTTGGCTGGCGATCGCCTGACCCGAGGGTTGTGGTCCCATTGAGCGCGGTCGATTGCGGCGAATACTTCGACATACCGAGCGTATTCTTCAACGACCAGCGATCCTTGCTCGTTATTCAAAAGCAGGTCTTGTAGTTCACGCGCGCGATTCTGAAACTCAATTTCAATTTCCTTGTACTTCAGCGCCTTGCGAAACTGTTCTAAAGGCGACGCATTTTGTACGCCGTCAGGACCCCAGCGGTCGAATTCTTCGTACAGCAGGTCAACGTCCCAGGGCAACATCGACCATTTTTTTGTCTCGGAATTGAAATACAGCAAACTGTTTTCACGGTCACGGATATCCGAGTGATTCAAAGCCTCTACAACACTTCGGTAGCTATAATATCCATCCAAATCAACGTTGGTACGCCACCATTCAATGGGCTGTACTGTTCGAAGGTTATATCCAGTACGCCGCGAAGTAAACGCATTCAGGTCTGACAGGTCGTCCGGCAATCCGAAGCCATGGCTTTCGAGTTCGCTCGCTGCATTCTGCATCCGGAAAAGATTGCCTTCTGGCAGGTCATGCGATTTAAGGAAGTCACTACTTGGGTTTTCAAAAGCGAGGTAGAGCCCCCAAAGATCGCCACCGTATTGGTCGGCATCCGACGCTTCGTGAACGGCATCAACCACCCGCAATTGAAACGCGCTACTGTTTGGAGCAGCTACACCGGCCATGTTGAATAGTCGAAACGCAATCGCCTCATCCAGACCGGCCAGTCCTCGACTCGCCGGAGCCCACGGAGACGCGGCGGTGCCAAAATTGAGGGTGCGCAATTTTTCGGGCCACGGGTTGCCGTACTGGTCAAAGCCTTGAAACTCGTGACCGCGATTAAATTTCAGTTTCCATTTATTTTTGCCGGTTACGTAAGTCGAATTCTGCCCCCGAATTCGATAGCGAATATGGTCGTACACCTTGTTCCCGACGACCAGCGTCCCTTCAAAGCGAAACTCATCAGTGTTGAACCGTGAATTGTAATTGCTGTCCGTGACATCCGACTCGCGCGAGATTAAATGAAATGCGGGCAGCGATCGTGTCACGTCGGTCGAGTAGGTCACGGGCTCCGTTGTTCCGGGCCGGTCTGCCCCAGTCCATTGGGGGATCCCATCGTAAACGAAGTAGGCAAAGTTTGACTGGACATCGTCGGCATGGGGAGTCAGTACGGAATTCCCTTCCGCGTCACTCGCTGCAATGCGGTAACGCACCAACCGACGATGTGTCTGCAGTTCGGCAGGAAGGATCACCGTGTAGATACCGTCCTCCGCGGTCGCGTCTGCTCCTGTTCCGTCATCCGACATAGGGAGGTCGGTCCATTCAACTTGATAACGGGTATTCGATTGCGGTATGTAGTCGCCCGGGTCTACGAGCTGATACTGAACGGATACGTTTGCGACTCCACCTGGGTCCGTCACCTTTGCCGTCAGCACAGCGTCGACACCGGCCGAGGGTTGCGAAGGTTCCACGTTGACCTGACGAATTTGTGGCGGCGCGTCCGTGGAATGGACGCTATTCATCAAGCCTGGTGTGGCACGCCCCAAGATGCTGCCACCTGCTGACCGCCAGCTGCCGCCCAAGTCGTTATCGAGCGAAGGATGAATCAACTCCATCGACGGACCATCTCCGCCCGCCGCAGTGGGCCATGGAAAACCAACTTTGTAGGAAACTGTGTCGACAAGTTTCCCGGCGTTGTCCCGAAGCGTGATGCGTTCACCCGAATTCGACAACTTGCCGTCGTACTCGCCGTCTGCTGTATGGAATTCGACGTCAGATTCGAATTCGAATAAAAACGAGCCCGCACCGTACTGATGCTGATGAGCGTCAGTGGTACCGGGAAATTCGTTCGGGTTGTCGCCAAACCTCGAAGTCCCAACGAACGAAATTCGGCCACCGCCGTCGTTGACCGTCCCAGCCCCTTCTGCTCCCCCATTCAGCAACCGTTCACCGACGCCGTATCCGGAAGCGACTATCGTGTACGCGCCGGCATCAAGATTCAGTGCCTCTGACAGCGGTTTGAACCGAGAACCGCCGATCAGCTCGCCCGGCGAGTCCGCCGTAAACGTCAGTGCCGACAAGATCGACACACCTTGATCGTCGCTCGGAAGATTTGGCGTGTCGGCCTCATTTCGCGACCAGAGTTGAATCGTGACATCCAAACCGAAGCCATCGGAACGACTGTCAAACGCAGCTAAATGGGTGACAGCGATCGGATCGTTAACAACGAAATCCATCCCAACCGCACCACCAAAATTCTGTCGGCCTCGACTCCCTGCCTCGATTTCATACGCGGCAAATGGGCCCGATCCGATATCGAACTCGGCAGAATAGGCTGTCGCGTCTTCCGCAAGGACGAAGTATTCACCTGGCTCGATGGACGTTCCCGTTGGAAATTCGTATGCGACTCCGTCAGAAAATCGCCATCCCGATACGTCAGCCGCCTCGTCTCCCGCATTGAAGAGCTCGACAAATTCCGAAAGGCTCTGATTGCCCAATGGATTATGGTGAATCTCGTTGATCACAATGTCCGCCGCCAAAAGGCGACGGGACTCACAGAGCTCAACACGGAGATGCCGCACGGTCCGTTTCTTGCCCAAATTAATTCGCATGCCGTCCTACGCAATAAATGCGGAACGAAAAACAGCCCACCTGAAAAGTGGACTGTTGTCGTCCTTCTAACCAATTTTTCGAACGACGAAACATTACGGCGCTCGCCAGCGAGCCAATCCGACCAAGGTCAAGACGGTTGCCCGCATGTTGCACTCTCTCGCTCAACACAATTCAAAGGATTAATCCGAAACACCAGTGTAGCCAATCGTTTGCACCGGCATATCACAAAAGCGGCGAGAATCATGGTGCATTCCCCGGCTTCCTCGCTAGTTCAATCAAACACTTGAGAATCAGATTCTCGTTTTTCAGATGACAAGCACCGTAGAGTCCCTTCCAACCATAGCAGTGGGACTGTCTTGTTTGTCCCCTTTCGACGATTTTGACAGCGAGTCTAGTAGGTTCACGCTTTTGATCACCGATAGCACGGCGGAACGCCACGCCCGCCACGAATTTGTCTCCGCGGCGGTAAGTATGGAAACGACGCGTGGTTCGATTTTGAAAAGTACGGTTCGGTGACTGTGGATGATTGTTCGGTTTGAGGGCAAGCAGACAAACGCGATCTCGTTCACAAACCAGGCAGGCTCTGTTCTTCCGGCTTCGGCTACGCCTCAGCATCCAGAACACAGCCGCATTACCAACCCCGATTCTCTCACTCAACTTGGCGCAAAGACCGGGGGGTAGTCACTTCGATGATGCTCCCGTTCCCCAATGAACGAAGAGTGAGTTTTCGTCGTGTTTTGCAGTCTCAAAAAAGCAGTGGGCGATACAGAATTCGAATCTGTGCCCTCTGCGGTGTGAACCGGTCTGAAACGCATCCACTATACGAAGTTTTTTGCGATAAAAAAAACGCTTAACCATGCAACGAACCGATGCAATCTGTGGCATTGTTTTTAGTATTTGTTGTACGCTAATCAAAACAAATGAGTAGATGGGCGACCGAAATTTCGGCTCCACGTCCACTTGCGTACTGCAGGAGGAAATGGCGGTGCTATTAGCAGCATTACCTGATCAATGGACCACATCCGTGCATTCAATTTATCCACGCACTCGTCTACTCGAATATCAAATACAATAGCGAGAATGCAACATCCACGTTTCAATTATCATACCGACCTACAACCGCAACACCGCTCTTAATGATTGCATTAAGTCACTCTGCCGACAGACACTTACCGTTGACGAATATGAGATCATCATTGTGGATGATGGGAGCGATAATCCAGTCGATTTGGGTGAACTCATCGAATCACTTGAATCACGGGTGAAACCGTCGATTCGAGTGATTCGGCAAGCAAACACTGGTCCGGGGCGGCTCGAACTCGAGGCATCAAGAACAGGCTGCCGTTAGACAGAATCTCGAGCAGCATGAGCACGCCAATCAGAGCGACCTGCAGGAAGGCGTTGCGATTCTCGAACTGGCAAATCAAGCGGCAGAGCTTTTCGAATTCCGTCCCCCGCTCACGCGTCAGGCTATTTCCGGCCGAAACCAGGGTGGGCCACGATAGCGTGGATAGCGGCGCGAAGAGATAAATCCTCATCAGCAATCGACTCGAAGACTGCGTTGACAGTCGGACGGTCGGCCCGAGTGACTTCGCGGCCATGGGCGTAGCTGATGAGTTTTCCGATGATGCCCTTAAGGATGCGTTCCTTATCGGCCATTAGAGCGACCTTGAGCGTGGGAAGATCTCGCACCTCCAGGCCGTTCGGAAGTTTCATGGCGGCGTCAATCGGTACCTTGGTGAATTTGAGTTTCTTCGTGAACGTCGTTCGCTCCTGCTCGACAAGGAGTTCTTCAACGTGCCGATACTCGCTCCGTTTGCGCCCAACCGGATCGTAGTATTCCAGGGCAAACCCCAGGGGATCGATCTTCGAATGACAACGGGAGCAGCTTTCAAGCTGTTGATGCTTGAGAATGGCTTCGCGGATGGTGGTGGTCCCCCGGATGTCCGGCTCGTTGATCAAAACGTCAGCGGGTGGTTCGATGCGTTCGTTGTAGAGATTCTTAAGAATCCACGAGCCCCTGTGGATCGGTGATGTGGCGAAGTCGGTGGAGGTAAGCTTGAGGAAACCGGCCTGAGCCACGAGTCCGCCCCGTTCGCTTTTATTGGGAAGCTTCACCGGCACGAAAGCATCACCCTCGACGGCGGGCAAACCGTAGAAGCGGGCCAGACGGTCATTGACCATCACGAAATCCGAGTCGATGAAGTATTCCATGCTCAGCCCCTTCTCGAGCAGGTGGCGAAAAAGCTCGCGGCCTTCGCGCCCCATGGAATTGACCGTCATGCGACGCACGTTCTTAAACACTCGGACATCCGGCCCGAAATTGCCCACCCTGTCAAGTTGCAACCACTGGCGGGTGAAGTCGTCGATGAAGCGACCTGCCCTGGTATCCTCGAGCATCCGCTCCACCTGGGCTGATGGATCCTTGCGCAGGGTGCCGGACCTGGCCGCGTTCAGAAGTGTGGCGTCGGGGGCAGAATTCCAGAGGAAATACGACAGACGGTAGGCCAGTTCCACGTCGGTTAACCTTGGTGACTCAGACTTGTAGATGAAATGCGGAGAGGTCAACAACGCGATCAGCACGCTGCGGGCGGTGGCGATCATCGAGGTGCCGACCTTCTCGCGGGTCCGAGCGATCTCGACAAATGCTTTGCGATCCTCCTCCACCAGAGGCCGCTGCGTGAGCAACAACGCAATGTGATCGACGAGCTCCGTCGGCTTCATATTCGGCTTGGGGAGAATGGCCTCCATCGCTGCGGTCGGCCACTGCTCCGTTAACGGGCCGGTCACCCTCAGATGAGAGAATCGCATGACTGGACCCTTGTGTGGTTTCTTTTCCAAACTTCTGCCCGGCACACGGGCGCTATCGAAGGTGAAGGCGAGCTGGTCGCCCGCCTTCAGCGTGAGCTCGGTCGTAAAATCTTTCGAGCCATGCGGCATGGGAATCCGACGGATCATCTGAAAGCTGGTCGGGTGACGCCCGTCCCCGAGATTGATCCCGATGATTTCGCCTTCGTTCGATTTTCCCGAATGCGCTTTTACTTCGAGCCGGTACACCCCAAAGGCGGGAATCATAAATTGATCGTGGCTCTCCGGATCGATGGAGAAATGCAGATTGCTACGGTAGGGGCGGAAGCCCGTGAGAACGTAGTCGTCACCATCTCGGTAATCCCCACCTCCACCGGTCGCAAAGTTTTTGCTGCCATGAAAATGCCGCACATCGAATCCCCACGTCCTCGTTTTGGGTTTGGCATCCGGCAAGACACGATCGGCGATGAAGCGTGCGGCCTTGAGGTAGGCCATAACCTGATGCGGCGACATCAGGTGAGCCTCGCCAAACTTGTCGAAGCCGTGCTCCACGTGATCGGGCGGCAGTAGACCGGTGAAATCGAAATCCACACCGAAGAGGTCACGGATCGTGTTGGTGTATTCAGCGCGAGTGAGCCGTTTGAGGGTATTGACCGGGGGCTGGGTGAGGATTTGTTTCTGAAGCATCTGCACAACCTCAGCGACTGCTTCCGCTTTGGGTTGCGGCGCCTCGTCCGGCGGCATTTCGCCAGCCTCGAGCACGGCCGCAATTGTCTCCAGTAACTCCTCATCAGAGAGCAAGTCGCCAACCGGCTTGTCGAATCGCACCTTGCCCTTTTGTTTTTCAGGGCCGTGGCAATTGACACAGTTTTGCGCGAAGAACTGTTCCAGCGTGGTTTCCGCGTTAAGCGTCCCCGATAGAAGAAAGCCCGCCAGCAGCACTGCCCAGGGCCGCAGCATCATGACAACACCTCGAAGGCTCCGGTGCTTTCCCCGAACCGTTCCTGCTCGGCCCCGAACAGTTGCAGCAGCCCGAGGTACAGGTTGCTCATTGGTGCGTCCTTTTTTTGCCAATGGCCGGCGGTCTTCATACGGCCGTCAAACACCAGGGCTGGCAGGTCATCGAAATTATGAGAGTTGGCGCTGCCCATGGAGGCGGTCAGGAGGGTGGTCGTCTGATCGAAGAGCGAGCTGTTTCCTGCGTTGCGTTCCTTCATCTTGCTGAGCGAAGTACTGATCCGCTTGACGATTGCGTGCTCCAGCATGAGCAACTTCTCGATCTTCTCCGGCTTCTGGCCGTGGTGGGAAAGATCGTGGTAGTTACCACTGAGGTCCGGCTCCTTGAAGCCTTCCCAAAACGGAATCTGCACTGTGACCGCACGCGTCGAATCGGTTTCCAGGGCTAGCACGGCAAGATC
This sequence comes from Pirellulaceae bacterium, assembly GCA_029243025.1. Taxonomy (NCBI): domain Bacteria; kingdom Pseudomonadati; phylum Planctomycetota; class Planctomycetia; order Pirellulales; family Pirellulaceae; species Pirellulaceae bacterium. The sequence goes on from JAQWSU010000017.1 coordinate 49,913, forward strand.
CAGCAAGGTGCCTACGTAGTCGTCCACCGACTTGCGGTTGAAATCCTCGAAGTCGTAGTCCACGCGTGGCTTGGAGTGGTCGGCCCAGTAGGCTCGGCGCTTTATCGTCTGCTCCACTTCGCGGACTGAAGTTAGATACTCATCCATTTTCAATCGGTCAGTCGCATTGAGACGCTTCTCCATCGACTTGGCCTGAGTGAACACCGCATCGAGAATGCTGCGGTCTTCGGCGAGTACTTGCTGTTGCGTCGTCTCGTTTTCGTTGACTTGAAAGAGCAGATTGAAAATTTTCCGGGGAGAATCGATCTGTTTAACCGGTAATCCGTGTTTGTTCCAGGAGATCTGGGAGAAGTTAAGGTTCTCTCCAGCCTGAAAGACCAGCGACCTGAAACGCGTGTCGGCCCCAATCAGGTCCGCGACTGCCTGGTCAATCGATAGCCGGTTTTTGCGTCGCAGCTTGTTGAAGTAACCGGAGAGAATTCCCACGCAAGGCGTATGCCCGAAACCGTTCTGTACGGCAGGGTTGTCCAGCCCGCTGAAAATCTTTAGGTGATTGAAGTGATCGGAAAACTCGTCCAGCAAGGGCGGCGTCTTCTCGAATGCACCGTCCACCTGCGGGATCAACTCGGGCTGATAAAAGCTGAGGTGATTAACGATCGTGAGCAGGCGGCGCGGCGAATCGGCCTCGGCGACTTGCCCTAGGCTTTCCATGCGGGGGAGGAGCAAGACAACCCCCGCTCCCTGAAGAAATGTACGTCTATTCACAATTCCGCCTCTTTCAGCTTCACTTCAATCTAGCAGAGCTCTGAACAAATCTCTAACAAGTTTCGCAGATCGAATCAGGCCATGCTACAGCATCAAACCAAAAACTTTAACGCTACCTATCCGGGTGACGCACTTTTTGATTTCTTCCGATTCTACGGATAAAAAAAGACTTCAAAACTAGTGTGCTGGGGCCTTATCAAAACTATTGATCCTTACTGGTTTCTGCCGGATGATCTCAGTTAGTTTCCTGTGCTCGTTGGTGGCTGAGTGATCAATCCTTGCCAGTCCAAACGGCTCTTAAGACACGAAACGGGAAGTAACCACTGACCATTGCCCAGTCTTCAATAATCCGGTTCTTCCCTCCCAGAATCGTTTTCCCCTTTCACGAAAGCGTTGCAATAAATCCCAAGTCATCACGTCCGGAGTGAGCCCCAAGAAAGTCAATAAACTTTAAACAACGCAAACCATCCCAACTCTGATTGGACTGCTCATTTGAAATCCACCTAGATCCGACTCAAACGAAGCAAGAACAGCGCCGCAAATGCCAGTGGCATCATGCTAAACGGCTCCGGTCGTCAATACAAAAGGCCAAGAACGAGGCTGTAGTCTTCGTTGGCGTTGCGAGGTGAAGGCGACGGACCTCGCGGCTTCTTTTGGCGATCGCGACGCTTGCGGAAGTGCCGTTGACAGCTCTTTTTTCACGAGATCTACTAGTACTGGAAAGCAGCTGAAAACGGCGGGTATGATTACTTCAGGAACACAAACACAAGCAATCCGTAAATAAGATGATGCTGAGCCACACTCGCCTCGACGACCGCTTCACATTGCGATGCTCCGTCGGTCCGACCCTCTCGACCCAGTATCGCAGGGCGTAATTGGTCCCACCAAGATTTAGTTCAACACCTCAATCGGAATGAAAAACGGTTCCACGATGAAGCGGTCCAGCGTCTCCAAGGCGAGTACAGTCGCCTCCAGAATCGAATCGACCGCATGTATATCGATAAGCTGGATGGCCGCGTGACAGACGAATTCTTCGACCAGAAGTCAACGGAGTGGCGTCAAGAACAGGCTGCCGTCAGACAGAATCTCGCGCAGCATGAGCACGCCAATCAGAGCTACCTGCAGGAAGGTGTAGAGATTCTCGAACTGGCAAATCGAGCGGCAGAACTCTTTGAAAAGCAGTCAGCCAGTGAGAAACGCCGATTGCTCGATTTCGTACTATCGAACTCGACTTGGGGCAACGGTGAACTGACGGTCGAATTTTGCCAACCCTTCGATCTGATTGCACTTGGGGCGACGGAGCTGAAACAGAAAAAGGCCGCCGGATTGAACTCCGACGACCTTCATCAATTGAAGTACCCCTGGGTTGATGCTTTTAGAACTTCTCTCCGTTCAAACTCTCATGCGATTGCAGATCTTCTAAAGCGACTCGACGAGCTCAATCTGTCTGCGTGCATCACGCATGGCATATACCCAACAAATAATTGCCCCACACTTAATGCGAAGAGAGCTGCCTAAACAATAAATATCTTGGACTGATTTTACACTCTAGGTATGCAACCTTGAATCCTTGTACTTAAGTTCCGTTGTCCTATTACTTCTTCATGCGAACACGCCTGCACAACTCACTGTCGATCAAATAACGGGCCAGGCATGTGCCAGAGAAATAACCGAAATGATTGCGAGATCAGTGTAAAATTGATGAAGATCGTAAGGCACCTCTGATGCTTTATTTCCGCATGGGAGAACCGATATTGAGATGAATCTTGCTTCGTCGAGCCACTGTTTACGCTCCGAGGAAATTCAAGCACAATAATCATTCGAAGTGCATTTCATCAGCTGATTGACAAAGCAACATGCAATTACAAACCGAGGCAAACAACGTGTCACCACACCGGATACCGGCTATCTACTGTGTTTCACATTGCTACAACGCGCCATTGCCTGACGAGCGGGCATCGAAGCTGACGGTTCTCTCGCTCGATACCACCACAAATAGCTTGATCCCCGTGCAACAAACGACGCTGCCGGAAGGGACATTGATGCCGATCGCTCAGGTGATCAATCAAAAAGGAACGAAGCTGTTTACTACCGCTGGAAGACATGGAGTCGTTTGCTACCACCTAGCTCCCCACGATCAAGGGAAAATCATTGGTGGACCGATCCTGTTGCAGGTTACCCCTGAACCCTCGAAGACACCTTATGGTGTGATGCCAGTTGATATCAGCTTGGATATGCGTGAGGAAAACCTGTTTACATGCAATTTCATGGCAGGCTCAATTTCCTCTCTATCACTTGACACCGATGGTCAACTTTGCGGCGATCCCCGAGTCTGCTTGCTGACGCATTTTGGTATTCCTGAGAAAGTCCGGCAACTGGGTCCTAGTGCTGCGGCGAAAGAACTGGGTTTCCCAGAAGGTTTTCCCGAGGATGGATCACACCCGCATGGAGTCGCGTGCCACCCCAGTGGAAAATGGTTGGCGGTTTGTGATCTTGGCACCAGTAACCTGTCAGTGTTTTCACTTCCCCTTGGAGAATCTTTTGATTCGGGTAAACCGGATTTTGTCCTGCGCGGTCATGCAGCACCCGACAATAATCGCCATTACCTTGCCGGTACACGTCTGATACGCTTTTCACCTAACGGCAAATTTTTATTAAGCGTCAATGAATTGGACCACACGATATCCAGCTATCGATTTGACGAGTCCAGAGGCACGCTGATTCCGTGCGGTCCACCTCACATGACGATTCCCCAAACTTGGTTAGATGAATTACCGCCACGTCCATACATGTACAACGCGCAACCAAACTACAATGCGGGCATTGCAGTTTCCCCCGATGGTCGTCACGTGTATTCCTCAGCGAGAGGACATGATTCGGTCGCTGGTTTCAAGATTCACGCAGATGGCGTGCTTGCACCAACAGATCAAGTCCGAATTGCCAGTGGCGGCCGAACACCATGGTCGATCACATTTCTCGACAATCATTTTCTTCTGGTTGCTAATCAAAATGCGGATGACCCAACCGCGCGTCAACCGGGTGGCCAAGGTTCCGATCCCGACCGAATCGCGCCAGCAGGTCGTGAGCCAGGAAATTTAATGGTTCTAAGACGAGACCCTGAAAATGGCTCGCTACGTCCCACCGGGGCCATTTGGGAAGCACCGCACATCCTCAGTGTCCAAGTCGCAAAACCTTTAGCGTGCTGATCAGCCATTCAGCACGAAACGCCTAGTTTATCGATCAAACGGGAACTCAATGTTGACTTGGCGATTCAATTTCCGCCTGTCCATACCATTGCCGCTGAATCCTCAGGAAACTTGCATCTCCTACCCATCGAAAACAGTCTTGCCCGCATTTCTCAAACGGAACGCACTGTTGACTGATAACAGGATTCAAACCGTTCGCGGGAAAGGCGTGATGTGCAAACGACCGCAGCGGTAGAGCAGGCCGCCGTTCTACAGAACCTCGAACAGCACGAGCAAGCGAACCAGAGTTACCTTCAGGAAGGCATCGCCATTCTCGAACTGGCCAATCGGGCGGGAGAGCTCTTTGAAAAGCAGTCAGCCAGTGAGAAACGCCGATTGCTCAATTTCGTACTATCGAACTCGACCTGGGGCAACGGTGAACTGACGGTCGAATTTCGACAACCCTTTGATCTGATTGCACTTGGGACGGCGGAGCTGAAACAGAAAAAGGCCGCCGGAGTGGGTTCCGACGACCTTCATCAATTGAAGTACACCCCACTGGATTCGAACCAGTAACCTTCGGTTTCGTAGACCGATGCTCTATCCAATTGAGCTAGGGGTGCAAACGTTTTCGAGAATCCAGTTGAGCAAAAACATCGATGCCCCACAAACGGCCGCAAGTTTTCAGCGACTCCCCGGTTTTCTCCTCGACCGTCACCGCCGATGCGGCGGCTCGTCGATCCTGCCGCCTCCTCCAACAACGGAGCAACTTCACGGCAGCGGCTCAGTCTACCAAGTCAGCTCGACCTAGAAAAGCCGGCCCAGCGAAGAGCCGATCGACTCCGCCCAACCGCCGTCATTCCCGGGCAAACGGCCGATCGCCCCAATCCTTTCGAGGATTGACAGGTTGCCCATTCAACCAAATCTTCAGCCATTTCAGCCCACTCGGCAACGGAACCAAGTCCTTCGCGACGCTATTCATCCGGTTCCTACCCTCGCGCCATCCGTGTAACAATTCAGCTCGTTCAATGATCGAGCCCTCTTTGGTGGCAGCAAACGGCTCGAAATCGGATTAAACTGTGACAGAACGGAAAAATCATTGGCAACTCTTGCAAGCGAGATTTCAACGATGCGATTTTTTGCACGATCAACCTGTAGCCTGTTTATGCTCGGCTTCGTTTTCCTGAGTAGCGCCCAAACCGCTGAAAAAAATGTCCTGTTCATTATCACCGATGACGAGAGTCCAACACTCGGCTGCTATGGCGACCCGATCGCTGTAACTCCAGCGATCGATGCGGTCGCCGAAGATGGGATGATTTTCCGCAACGCATTTGCAACCACCGCGTCCTGCAGCGCCAGTCGCAGTGTCATCATGAGCGGTCTACACAATCATCGCAACGGCCAATTTGGACACCAGCATCACTTCCACAAATTTGCTTCGTTTCACGATGTGGTCAGCCTGTCACTGCCACGTGTCATGGCCGGAGCTGGATACCGCACGGGTCAAATCGGCAAATATCACGTCGCGCCAGAACCGGTTTACCACTTCGAAACCTACCTCAAAGGTAATTCTCGAAATGCGGTCCAGATGGCGGAGCAATGTCGCGAATTCATTAACGACCGATCTGACAATCGGCCCTTCTTTTTGTACTTCGCAACGTCCGACCCTCACCGAGGTGGCGGCACAGACAAAACGTCACAACGTGAATTGAAACCGGATTTATTCGGAAACAAACCGAACGACGGCTCCTATCCAGGCGTCAAGGAAGTGTTCTACGATCCCAACCAGGTTCCCGTGCCCCCCTTTCTACCTGATACGGCCGACACCCGAGAAGAACTGGCGCAATACTACCAATCCTGTTCGCGCATCGACCAGGGTATCGCCAGACTCGTGCAAATTCTCAAAGAGGCCAACCTCTACGACAAGACATTGATCGTATTCACCAGCGACCATGGCATGGCCTTCGCCGGTGGAAAAACCACGGTTTACGAAGGAGGCCTGCGCGTCCCGATGGTTGTTCGTGACCCCTATCAGTCCGTTCGGGGCGTTGAATCGAATGCGCTAATCAGCCATATCGATATCACCCCCACGCTGTTGGACTTTGCGGGTGGATTAAACCACAAAACCAATGGCCCCAAAAACATGATCGATGCCAATAAGTTTTGGAAATCCAGAGGCGAAGCGCTCAAAGAAAATCGTAATGGCAACAAAAAGTTCGATCACTATCACGGTAAATCGTGGCTACCTTCTCTGGCCGATGCAACTGCCCGACACCATGACACGATTTTTGCCTCGCATACGTTCCATGAAATCCAGATGTACTATCCGATGCGTGTGGTTCGAGACAACTACTACAAATTGATCTGGAATATCGCACACCCCCTGCCCTACCCGTTCGCATCCGATCTATGGGCCGCCAGCAGCTGGCAAGCTCAATGGGCTCAAGGTAAGGACGCACCTTACGGGAACATGACCGTCGGTCGATACGTGCAACGTCCCGAGTTCGAGTTCTTTGATGTTCGCAATGACCCTCACGAAACAGTCAACCTGGCAGAAAGTGAAGAACATCAGCAGGTGCTGAAACAGTACAAGGCGAAATTGAAAGCGATGCAAAAATCAATGGATGATCCCTGGATCATGAAATGGGACTATGAATAGCTCTTGATAGCTCAAACTGCTCGCCCACCGATCGGACCCTCCCTCGAACTCGCCATCCCTTTACCAGGGCTGAATCACTTCGGTGCGTCTCAGCAGATGCACCAAAACAGGGTCGACATCCAAGCCGTCGTCGCTTGTGCCACCAATCAGTTCACGATGGTTCAACCAACGGTGATTCGGTACTCTTTGTATCCGGCTTTTGGCATCCGGCCCGTATAACTCAGTCAGGTAAAAAGCGATTGCAAGATGACAGGGTTGCGTCTCACCAGGCAAGACTTCGCTTGTTTCTAAATTCAGCTGGGCCATGCTGGCGGTAAGCAACTGTTGGTCGGAGAGCCCCAAATCCGCACAAACCTGTTGGTGAATTTGTTCGCGAAACGTATCGGCGGCCATCGGCTCCGCAGAAATAAATTCAAAACACTTCCGACGATTATTCCACAAGCACAGCCATTTTTCACGGGTGCCGCCATCTTCAGGGACCATGCCAAAAGCGCGAATGAATTGCTTCAAGACACAACTCCGAGCCAAAAAATGGCGGAATCAAGGAAATCGGACAGCACGTGCTTCAGTATAGGCCCGACCGACAAAAAACTTGGTCCTGCAATCCGTGAAACAAGATCATCCGAAGAGCAAACGATTCATCAGCTCTCTAGGCTAGCTAGGATTCACGCTAAAACCGAAAACGAATCCCGGTAACTAAACCGTCAATGACAACGCTACCGACATTCAACTGGTCGTAACCGGCAAACCATTCAAGATGATCTGATAATCCGTACCCCACTGTCGCTCGTGCATGAAACAGATCAGCATCACCGATTGCACCATAGTCCACCTCACCGGTTAACTGCAGCCGCTCCCACAGCGTCACGTCCACCCCAAACGTCAAATTAAGGCCCGCTTCACCACCAATATCGTCTGCGAGCCAATTGATACCAATCCCCGCGCGAGGACGTACATGCTTGGTGGGAAAAAGTTCGTAAACAAGATTAACATCACCGACCCACAAATGATCACGAAAGTCAAAGCCCTGCTCCCGATGCATCCTAACACTCGTGTCGATTCCAAATCCAGCGGTTCGATTTGCCAACAGATCAAAACCAAATTGCGACAGATCCTCCGCGTCTGAGCCATACTCCATCCCGAACCGCATTTGCCAGGGAGCATGAAATTTAATCGGCTCCGAAGACAGTTGGGGGCTTCCCGGGTGCATCCGCCCCATCGATGGCATACGCTCGGGTGGAGCAGGAATGCCAGGACTCGGGATCACCTCCACCGGCTGATCGTAAAGACGATACTCTTCCACCAAAATCGGCGCCGGAACAATGGGTGCACTACTGAAATAAAGTCCAAGCGAACCGGGGGATCGCCTGGGATAATGATGATGGTGGTGATGGCGTTGATTGTGGCGATGTCGACCTTCTCGCGAAACTCTTTTCTTTCGAGGGCCGTGTTGTCGTGTCTGTTTTGCAGCACTCGCTAAACGCCCCGACGGTGCACTCCTGCTCTTTTCTTTTTTAGCTTCGTGATCATGATCGTCATCCTCTTTCCTCCGCGATTCGGTGGAGTTTGATTTTGACTTTGAAGGCGTGTGGGAATGTGCTTGTTTGCCGGCTGCTCGAAGCTTGCCAGCAGCCAAGGGCTGAGCGGCCGAAAGTACCACGATCAGGCAGAATAATGCGCGGATTGGGTTCGAAGAAAACATGGTTCACATCCTTGCGAAGGTCGAGCGGTTGAGGACGCTTGACCGTTTGATGCATAAGACGTGCCAATTGAAAGCAACTTGCTTGATCGGCCAAATCGGATCACTGCCAGCAGCTTCGCAGCACGGCCTATTCAGAAAGCAAGCGTTTGCGATGCGATATCCGAATCCGAAGATTTCGGGCCATGTCTCCGCGCAGCGTATTATTTGTGACAACACCCTGACATCGAACTGAAGACAGTGGATCGCCAACCGACCAGCGATGCGAGCAATCCGATTAGGAAAACTTTTCCGCCAAGGCTATTCGATTCGGCCGACGGCGACGCCTGCTCAACTCGCTAGCATGCCGAAGTCGATGACTCCGTGATCAAGTGCTTGGGAAAGTCAGAGACTCGTTCACACGCCAATTGTTCCATCACCTGCTGCACCTGGCGTTTGAGCATGAAAGCAGTGTGCAACCCACCGTTGTGTCCCAGAGCCCCCACGCCGTACATGAAGGAGCGTCCCAGGAAGGTAAACCGAGCGCCACTAGCCAGTGCACAGGCGATGTCCGGCCCTCCTCGAATCCCCGAATCGAGCATCACGGTAATCTTGTCACCAAACTTTTTCGCCAGCTCCGTCATCGGCTTAATCGTCGACTGCCCCGCATCAAGCTGTCGACCACCATGATTGGATGAAATAAATCCATCGGCGCCCAAGGCAATCACTTTTTCCGCGTCCTCTTCAGTCACAATTCCCTTAACGACAAGTTTTCCTTTCCACAAGTCGCGCAGCGCCTTGATTCGGTCTTCATTTAAACGACCCGAGAAAGTCTTATTCATGAAGAGACCCAAATGTTTCATATTGAGGCCCTTCGGAATGTAAGGCTTCATCGTCTTGAACTCGGGTTTTCCTGCTGCGAGTTGGCCGGCGCACCAGGCAGGGTGAGTCAGCATCTGACCGATGTTCCGTAAGGTCATTTGAGGCGGAATCGAAAGACCATTACGAATTTCTTTGGGCCGGTAACCAAACGTTGGCGTATCAGCCAAAATCACCAGCACCGGCAAACCGGCTTCAGAGACACGGGCGATAAGCTTGTCTCGCAACTCGTCTTCGGCCGGATGGTACAGCTGGAACCAGGCCCGTCCACCGGTGATTTCAGCAATCGTTTCAATGCTGGCAGTACTCACCGTCGAGAGGCAAAATGGAATGTTGTGGGTCGCCGCAGCCTTCGCCAAAATCTCACATGATCCCGGCCACATCAGTCCCTGAAGTCCAACCGGTGCGATCCCAAACGGCGCATCGTAGGTTTCACCAAACAATTCTGTGCGAAGATCCGATCCGGCATACTGCCCGATGTAATACGGTCGCAACTGCACTTTTCGAATGTCCTCGGTGTTCCGCCTTAGATTGATATTCGAATTGCAGCCGCCTTCCAAATAGTCAAAGGCAAATCCTGGCATCCGCTTGCGAGCTTTTTCACGCAAGTGATCGATCGAGGGGTATTTGGAATTAAAGGCAGATTCCATCGTCAATCCTTAATTTCTTCACAACGTCCGTTGACTAAGCACAAACCCAATCTTATTTCAATTCAGATTATCAACAAACAATCTTTCTTCAATAGACAGGAACTCACTTCCCGCTCATGTTGACATCGGTGTGAAGCTGTTTCGTGTAGTGCCCGCGGCAACTGACTGTCGGGAGATCGAACCGTTTCCAACAGGTTGGTCCGATGCCTTCCCACGCACCCACGAGTGAACGAATCGTTGTTCGCAAAACGAACCCTCACCGACAATCACTCCTACAGTGCCTAATGGTATAAGTTTCGGCCGCTTAGATTTCAACCAGCATAAACCCACGACATGGTCCCACTTCCATACCACGGATCCGGGCCCAACGCGGTGATAAGCGACGTGGGCAAACTGGGGCGGATCCAATGCGAGGGAGTACACAGCACAGCACCAGCGACAATCACGAGGAAATGCAGCCACTCTCGCGATGGCTTGGCCTCTCGGATGAGCTCGAACGGATAAATCTGAATTTCAGCAAGTAAACATGAATCGGTTACGCCACGGATCCCAGAAATTATTATTGGGCGACAGAACCAATCCCAGCACTGCAGGGACCCTAATCATCGCGTTCCAGAGCAGGATCACAACGGCGATGCGGGTAAATCGCCAGGGCAGCCAAACGGTGTAAACAACAGGGGCTACAATTCCGGCAGTCACGACAGCGCCCGTGACAATCGCCAAATCAAGCAGCGTAATAACCTGGAAAACCCAAAGCCACAGGGCATTGGCTGCGGTCAATGCCAACATGATGCGAACAGAAAATTGCGTTTTGTTTTGTTCAATCATGTGTACGCCAAGCAACTCCCCCAACGCTTAAGACCGGCGATAGCGAGTCGAACGAGGGATTGCCGCCACGCAATCGGTCGAACGAGGCGATCCTCCCTCATCAATCCGGTAAACGTAGGACATGTTTGCCGCGAAACGGAAAGCCATCTCAACGTACTGTCCAGGTCGGCGGACAATGAGTAAAACACTGAGTTAGAAGAATCGGTTCAAACGATGAAAACAGGGCTCGAATCGGCTACCAATCGCGAACAACCCTTCAAAACTTGCAACCGATCAAAAGGCCAAATCCAATCCCCCCGGTAACGACTGGAACCGGTCACCCCTATCCTTTCGCTTGGTCATCACCATGTCTTTCACAGCACTTCTGATCGTAACAGTAACTATGGGCCCCATGGACGCTACCCCTTCATCCAACTCACCCCGCAAAAACCAATATCCAGAAGCGCGTCGAGAGGCGATCCACGACACCTTTCACGGCGTAAAAGTAGCTGACCCCTATCGGTGGCTTGAGCAAGACGTGCGTGAATCAAAAGAAGTGCAGAAATGGGTCGAGGCGGAAAACAAAGTCACGCAAGCCTATCTCAGCGCGATTCCAGAACGCGATCAAATCCGCAAACGTCTCACCAAGCTCTGGAACTATCCAAAATATTCGGCACCATTCCAAAGAGGTGGCAAATACTTCTTCCGCAAGAATGACGGACTTCAAAATCAAGCCGTTCTCTATGTGGCCAATTCCGCCGATGGTGAAGCCCGAGTGTTACTCAATCCGAATACATGGACCAAGGACGGCACGGTTGCCTTGTCGAGTGCGGTACCGAGTGACGACGCTCGACTATTAGCCTACACGGCTAGTGAAGGGGGATCGGACTGGAAAACGCTTCGTGTGATGAATATTGAGTCAGGAAAATTACTCGAAGATGAATTGAAGTGGATCCGCTGGGGCGGCGTCAACTGGTTGCCGGATGGGTCGGGATTCTACTACGCCCGCTATCCAAAACCAGAAGCAGGTGAACAGTATCAAGCACTTGCTCTGAATCAAATGATCTATTTCCATCAGATCGGCAGCCAACAGTCCGATGACCAACTGGTCTATCGTCGCGAAGATCATCCCGACTGGACCTTTGACCTGACGCTAACCGACGACGACCAGTATCAAGTGATTTCGATCACCAAGAGCACTGACGATCAAAACATGGTGCTGTATCGCAAAGCAGACAATCCGACGGCGCCCTGGATTGAGCTCATTGGCGATTTTGATAATCAGTTCTGGTTCGTGGGCAATCAAGATGCAACGTTTTACTTTTTGACCGATCTCGATGCACCCACCAAACGCGTCGTCTCCATATCACTGACACAGCCGGGGCGAAGCCATTTGAAGGAGATTATTCCAGCCGAAACCGAAACCTTGCGTTCTGCCACGATCCTCAACGAACAATTTGTCGCTTCCTATCTCAAAGATGCAACGACTCGTGTCAAAATCCTGTCGCTTGACGGAGAATTTGTTCGTGACGTTGAGTTCCCTGGCATTGGAACAGCAGGCGGCTTCCGAGGACGTCCAAGCGATTACGAAACATTTTATTCTTTTTCCAGCTATGACACGCCCTCCAGCATCTTTCAGTATGACATGCGAACTGGAAAAAGTCGTTTGTGGCGTCGATCCGAGGTCGATTTTGATCCACAACAATTTCAAGTCAAGCAGATCTTTTACAAGAGCAAAGACGGCACACGTGTCCCGATGTTCATCGCCCATCGCCGAGACCTCCAACTCAGCGGTGACAATCCGACATTGCTGTACGGCTACGGAGGATTCAATATTTCGTTGACCCCCGGCTTCTCGGTCTCCTACGTCGCTTGGATGGAGATGGGCGGCGTCGTTGCGATTCCCAATCTGCGAGGGGGTGGTGAGTACGGCGAACAATGGCATGCGGCTGGCAAAACCGTCAACAAACAAAATGTGTTTGATGATTTCTTGGCAGCCGCCGAATGGCTCATCGCCGAAAAATACACGCGTCCAGACAAGCTGGCGATCCAAGGCGGAAGCAATGGAGGCTTACTCGTTGGCGCTGCGATGACACAACGTCCCGATCTGTTCGGTGCTTGTCTACCTGCAGTGGGTGTGATGGACATGCTGCGGTATCAACATTTCACGGCCGGCAGATTCTGGGTCGATGAATATGGAACTCCGGATGAGGAAGCCGAATTCAAGGCGCTTCTTCGTTATTCTCCTTACCACAACATCCAGGCTGGAGTGGACTACCCCGCAACGATGATCTCGACGGCTGACACAGACGATCGTGTCGTACCAATGCACAGTTTCAAATTTGCAGCTGCCTTGCAGCAAGCTCAAGCCGGGCCCGCTCCAATCTTGATTCGTATCGAAACACGGGCCGGACACGGAGCCGGTAAACCCACCTCAAAACGAATTGACAACATTGCCGACCATTGGGCATTCCTTGTTCACGTGTTGAACGTGAAAATCCCCCAACCTTAAAGATCCAAGCCCCCACTGAAAAGATTGCCACGATGGAGCGCCCACTCGCTCTGCGCGAAAGGCTCGATGATGGTGCGGAACCCTGCTGATCAGCTTCGCAACGGGTCGACACCTTCGAGACGAAGCAAACGTTGTTTCAGCGACAAACCGTTGGGCGCAGAAAAACCGCCGAGCTTGCGATTGGCACCCACCACACGATGGCACGGGATAATCAACGGCAACGGATTGTCGGCCATCACACGTCCCACGGCGCGGGCAGCTCGAGGAGAGCCCGCCAGTCTTGCCAACTGGCCGTACGAAAGGGTCTCGCCGTAACCGATTCCCTGACAGGCCGTCAAAACACACGTTCTGAAGTCGGTCATCGACGGCAGATCAAGCGGTACCCCGTGAAAATCATGCCTTACACCCGAGGCAAAATCCCGCATCTGCTCCTCTAAATCACCCCATGGCGCCCCCCCGAAGCTAGCAGCCGCCCCCCCCATCGCTTGCTCAGCCACCGCAGCCGATCGATGCCCAATCGTCGTACGCTGAACCCCTTTTTCACTCCATTGCAGACCAAACCAACCTAAAGGGGTCAAAAATACAGTTCGCCCCACTGAAGGACCGATGGCCATCATGAGCTTCTCGCAAAACGCCAGAGGGTGTTAACAGAGCCAGAAAAAGAAAATGCTCACGGCTTTGACACTTTAATATTCCTCATTTTATACTGAATGGACGGACGCCCGACAGGCGACCAGCGCTCTACCTTGTTTAAACGGAGCGATTTGCACCATTAGGGAAGGCTTGCATGAGTCGCTACAGCACGTACAGCGATGATTTCTACATCAACGTGAATTTGAACACCGAAATGGATTTGCCCAGCAACCGAGAAACATTGCTGCACTATTTCGAACAAGTTCAAAAACACTTTCCGTCGATGTGTAATTTCTACTGCCGTGAGCGATCAGAATACGTCCTCGAAGAAGAAAAAGAGCGAGGTCACTATCGGTGGACAACGGTCGAACCACGCCGCGTTTGCGCTGGCCATGTCAATCCGGAATCGGTCGAAAGTGCCATGAGCCTGCACAGCTTGATCATGGATACGCTTCCCTTTGCCTTGAGCGTTAGTCCGCTGGACTGCGAATCACTGAATGTGATGTTCGGGTTTGACTTCACCTATCGCGGTAATCACAACCAACTTGTGGCAGATGCCCTGGGCGTCACACCCGCAATGGAACGATTGCTAGAAATCCCAGGTTCCAGCGTTGTCGCGTGGGAACCAACCTTCCAAATCGCGTTAGATGACGATTGCAAGATGCAATGCCGAATGAGTATTGAGTCACGAACCAGCGCCTATCATGTTCGTACGGGTGAGTTCCCAGAGGAACAGATCAGCGTGTATCTCACGATCCGTCGCTACGGTAGTTTCAACGCTGGCGATAAACTCGCGGAAACAACGGCACGAATGGCGAATCTCGGTCGTGAGATCGTGGACGACCACATCGTTGATCATGTGCTGCGACCGCTGCAACAAGCGATCGCGCTTCGCTAACAAAGGTCGCTAATCCCCCAACAGTCCGAGATTGTTATCGCGGCGAAAAGTATGCCGAAACGATCTAGGTAGGAACTTCCGATTCGTCACCTCCGGATCATGCTGCGTCCAGGTCTCCCGAATATCCGGTGCCTCAACCTGTCGCAGAATATTTCCGTCTCGCCAAACGGAACGATAACGTCCCGAATGCCAACAGCGAACTGGCCATTGGCCCGCTTTCTTGAGCAAACGCCAATCACGAACGTGAAACCGACCATCCGGGCCCGACCATTCATAAAAAATGACTTGATCCAAAATCCGATTGCCGTGTTCGTCGAAGAAATGATTCACCTCGATCAAGTCGACCTGGTCACGAACAACCAAGTCGAGAGAATCTTGCGCCACTGTACCGAGCACAGTGGCCGCGGCGAAAAAGAGAACACCCATGGCTGCTTCCTTTCGGTTAGAGCACAACCCGGGCAGGGCAATAAGAGATATCGGCAAGACGATGATCGACAAAATAGGAAAAGTGGCGAAACGAACGCTAGCAGCCACTCCCCCCCTATCGGAATGCAGCCTCTTTACGGAAACTAGGAGAAGATTCTTGGTTGTCAGAAGACACCCTCTGGCCACTTAAATGACCAAGCCAGAATGAATCGATGTTGAGCCCGCCGGTCGGGCAAAACTCCTCTCAAACTGAGTGTGTGCCACGACTTGTGTTCGTTACATAACTTTTACAAGATTGCAACACGTTCGTGACACGCTAAACAGACAGCCAACCTAAAATTCCAGTGTTGAGAAACGGTCTTCTCTTCCTCCGCTGAAGCAACATCAAACTAAAGAAACGTATGGAAACAAGGACATAACCAACTCATGTCTACCGCGACGCCATCCCAGGGGACCGAGGCAACCAAGAAACTTTCGCCTAGTCCCTCCGCTACCGAGACAAATCAGAGCACAGCGAACGAATCCCAACAGCCGGCAGGCGTCGGCGACCCAGCCCGAAAAGAGCTGGCTTGGGGCGTCGTCGGATGGCTGGCCATTCTTCATACGGGCGCGTTATTAGCGTTTTTTCCTTACTTCTTTTCTTGGCAAGGTGTCGCTCTGTTATTTGGACTTCACTGGCTAACAGGGGGTGTGGGGATTTGCTTGGGTTTCCATCGACTTTTAACGCACAGCAGTTTTCAGACTTACAAACCGGTGCGTTGGACAATCGCGTTCATCGGAGGCTTAGCGGGCGAAGGTGCTGCGATGGACTGGGTAGCGAATCACCGTAAGCATCACGCATACAGTGATCTGGAAGGTGACCCACACAGTCCACTTGATGGAGCGTGGTGGAGCCACGTGTTTTGGCTCGCTTGGCAATATCCTGGAGAGGAATTGCGAAAGCATCACCAACGGTGGGCACCTGATCTAGCTCGAGACCCTGTTTTGCAATTTATTGGCAAGACTTTTATTCTGTGGCATATCGTGTTAGCCGTTATCATCTTCGGCCTTGGCTACGCCTTCAGTGGCCTGCAGATGGCCTGTTCACTTGTGGTCTGGGGAATGTTCTTGCGGCTTTGCCTTGTGTTGCACGCTACATGGTTTGTTAACTCGGCGAGCCACATCTGGGGTTATCGCAACTACACCACGACTGACCAGAGTCGGAATAACTGGTGGGTTGCGATCATCACCTACGGTGAGGGTTGGCACAACAACCATCACGCGTTTCCACGGATGGCGGCCCATGGTCATCGTTGGTGGGAATTCGACGCCACATTCACGACCATTCGTCTGTTGCAATGCCTTGGTTTGGCATGGGATGTGGTTGACTACAAGCGTGGCAGTGAGAAGCTTGACACCAACCGCAGCAGTCCAACCTCTTAATGACGGTGCCGGCTGGCCGCGAGAAAACGGGATCGAGCGGCCCGGATGCGGGCAAGCATTAGCGAGGATCGTTGATTTCCATCACCGCCGCTATTCAACCACATCACCGCCGCTATTCAACCACATCATCGACGAGCTCAACATCATCTTCGGGTTCCAAAACGAACCGATAACCGGCGTCTCGGATCGTCAAGAAGTGTTTGGGTTGAGACGGATCGATTTCGAATGATTTACGCAATCTGCGAATGAACTGATCGGGCGCCCGAGTCTGAAAATGTCCCGGTTGATCCCAAACACGTTTCATCAACTCCTGTCGCGAAACGATGCGGCCTTCCGTTTCAATAAGAAACTGCAGCAACTTGATTTCCAGCGGAGTCATTCGTTTAACCGATTCACCCCGAACCACTTCAAAAGTTTCAAAGTTAACCACCGCCGACCCGATCGCGACTTCGGAACGAGGGTTCGCGGGAGATAGTTTTTGGCGGCCATGCCGCACCAAAAGCCCTTTCACTCGCGAAAGCAACTCATCCAACTCGAATGGTTTTGTCAGGTACTGGTCCGCCCCCGCATCGAAGCCACGGGTGCGATCCTCCGTTAGAGTGCGGGCACTCAGGATTAAGATCGGCATCACCTCGCCCGACTCTCGCAATTCTTGGCAAACGGCATAGCCACTCATTTCGGGTAGCATCAAGTCCAGAATCACCAGCTCAAAATGATCTGGATTCTCTTCGATACACTGGAGTGCATCACGACCATTACTGACGGTCGTCACCTGGTAGCCCTCGGCCTGCAGGTTGAACTTAATACCCTTCGCCAGATGTTCTTCGTCTTCGACAACGATAATATGAGCCATGGTTTTAGGGGCAGTGCCCTCGCGATTCCATCATTAGAGATTCGTAACTACGGCCTGCGGATTGGACGATGGTTTTGAGCCGATTTTTCCCGGCAGCGTGATTTCAAAAGTGGTGCCCGCTTCGGCCCCATGCTCCCGAATTCGAATTCGACCTCGCAATCGCGCAACCAGAGTACGAACGATATAAAGTCCCAACCCCAAGCCCGGCTGCTCGCGTTCCAATTCGGTACCAAGCCGGACGAACCGGCCGAATACTTTTGAGCGTTGTTTGCTGGGTATGCCACGACCGTTGTCAGTCACGCGAACACAAATTCGCTCACGATCCGCTTCTTGTGCCAAACTGACATGCACTTGGGGTGGGTCTCCAGAATATTTGACAGCATTATCCAGTAGATTGCGAAAAACAAGTTCCAAATCGACCTCAAACGCCTTCACAAAGCAGGGCTGCACATCAAGTGCAATCGTCCCCGTTGGCATCCGATGGCGGCTACACACATCGGCCGCACAGCGAATGAGCAACTTATCTAAGGGCACCTGTTGCTTGAGACTCTCGCTGCGTGGTTTCTCCAGACGAGCGGCATCCAAGACATGATTAATGAGCTGATCCAGTCGTTCGACATCCTCTAACATGGATCGATAGAATTCGCTTTGCTCCTCCTCTGAAACTTGCCTGCGGGTAAGCGTCTGCAGATACAGCTTCAACGACGCAATCGGCGATTTCAGCTCATGGGTCACACTGTCGATAAAATTTGATTGGCGACGCGAAATATTGATCGCCTTAATCGAAAGGATCAAATAAATCACAACCCCGGCGACGATCAAGGCGAAAAACACTGATCCGACCGTCAGCATCGCCCAATAGAGATTGGAAAACCCCGAGTCCTTCATCGCCGATCGGATTGCTAATGCAACCCATCCCACCGTCAGGGCAACGAGCATTACGATCATTACGACGGCAAGAGCCACCGGCAAACGAATGGAACGTCTTGATTGCATTTCAATCAATCCAAAGAAGTGGGGGCCAAATCGGCCTGCCGTTATCACAACAGGCTTCGCTCTATCCTAACAGATTCAGCCCTGGACTCTATCGACAGACAACTTCCGATCAGCTTTCAGCGCCGTAGTCCGAAGAATTATTTGTATCATTCTTCTCCGCACAATGATCGCCCGCATCCAGCCCCGCTCCTGAGGAATTGCCGGTAAGCGACTCCCCCTTTCCCACCACATCGCCCTTCCAGCCAATTCGCGCAAGATCCTCTGCCTTCGCCCATCGAGACGGCAGATGCCGTAAAGATGCTTGACAGTCCGGGCAGGGCAGCTGGAGATCGGAAAGCGTCATCGGCTCGCCACGACAATCAGGTGCGGCCCAAACCGCATCACATTCGTCGCAAACAATCCACGGTCGTTGGCATCCGCCGCAGATGCGAATGCCAAGCGGCCCGGTCCCACAACGAGAGCAAAAGCCCACATAATAGAGAATCTCTTTGGTCATGATGATCTGGCCCTGCCAACCGCCTCAAACTGTTTTTTAATGATTTCGTCGTTGAATGGGATAAGCCGTAATCACTCGCTTTCCATCCAGCACGATTCTCAGGTAGCGGCATTTCGGATGGCCTCGTTGTCGCCCGACCTGGCCGCCGACAAAGCCGATTTCGCGACCCATGTGGACAGTCCAAACCTGTCGCTCCGAATCGGTTCCCGAACGATCGGCATTCCCCTTTTGAGCCTCTCGGTAGGCCTCATCGATCAAGCCGACAATGCTATCCTGGCTCGAATCACGAAACACACCGTGCTGTCCGGGACGATTAGGCTGATCCTGTGCATGTGCGAGCACATGCTTCAATCGATGCCCCTGCTGGCTGCCCGGTGTGTAAATCAAGCCGGCAGGTGATTCAAAAACATTGGGCTGAATTTCCTTCAGCTGGCCAACGACCGTGGAAACATCCGTTGATGACTGGCGAGGTGCCGTCTTGATTTCCTGATCATCGACCGCAGCCGTGGGCTCATCCCTTTCTGGCAACTCATCCTGGCGTTCGATAAACGACGGTAAAGACCAGCCAAATCGGTGCTCCAACCACGGCTGGATGCAAACGTAAGCCACAATCGACAACACAATTCCCAACCGGATGAACCGGACCGTTGGATTTCGGCGTCGATCGACGGGGCCTTGAGACGGAGACGAATGTCCGCGCATCAGACAAACTCTTCATTGCAAGAGGAAAAAAAGGACCAACCATGAGCTTTGCAAGAACCTTCTAACAGGCTACGCGATCGGCAAGCCCTCGACTAGGCGACGGTGCGCAAGTCAATCGACATTCGCTTTCGCCAGCCGTTTTTCCCAGAAATTACGAGCGGCACGATAATACCGCATGAGCTCTGACTGTTGCTGCCGATCTTCAAGGCGGATTTCTCGTGCTCGCGCGTACAACCAATCGACGAAGAATTGGCACGACTGGCGACTGATCCGCGGTTGGTCCTGAAAGTTCACGTAAAATGGTCCGCTACAAGCACAACGGTAAGTCTGCTGATTACGAGTGACCACACGAATCATCATCCAGCCACTCTGTTCGAAGATCACCGGCGGCAAACGCCCCTCATGGCTAACCCAATCCTCCAGTCGGACCTGCATTTCCGATCGACCATTTTTGATGACCTCAAAGTAATCAATCTTTTCACGAGTCCCAAGTTTTGCCTCGATTTCCAATTCCAACCGTTCTCCTGTCGCCCAGAAGACGTGGCCGGGAAGCCGACCATTGGCCCGAGGTCGCAATAACGGACCATTGGTCAGTAAAACGCGACCGGCGCGCAGCCCATCCCACCAGCTTTGGGGAGTAAACGGTTGCTCACAATGAACGTAGACGCGGTTGTATCCGAGGGGACTCGCATTCATACCGGCTCCACTCCCAGCCGCAGGTGGAATCTTAAAGCCCGCATTAAGCAGCCGGAAATAGATCTGCTGCGACCAGCGGCCTACTCCATGGGGCTCCGGAAACAAGACGCGATCGCGTTGCTGAGAAAACGGCGCATCAACGCTCCCATTCGGCAGCAAACCCGGATGCAACAAACCAACGGAATCAACCTTTCCACTCGCCAGCCACACAGGAAGATCTCGACAATCCATTCGATTGAGATGCGCGTGGAGTTGTTCCTGCTTAGGCACTTGCCGTAAGGATTCGAACGGAGCGGGATACTCGCCCATCTGATTGCCGTCAAGTTGCAAAGGTTGCTGCAGTCTCCCAAAAACCATTTCGCTACCCGCCCTCAGCTCGCGCCCACCCATCACCTGATAAAAACGATGGCGTCCGACCTTTTCTGTAATCACCTTTGGCCGTGGCTTGCGTTCCCAAACGTTTTTTTGATTGCTCCAGGTCACGACATTTGCAAAATGGAGGTCACTCGCCAACATCAGCAAAGGCAACTCTCGCAAAGGTCGTTCCACATGCAAATCGCCCGACCACCAACCCTCGAGCGACATGTCAACGAAACGCTGCATATTGATTTCTTGATTGTCAGTTGCGCCGGACTTGATCACAAAATGTCCGGTGAGTTGACGGTATTCGGGTCCTCTGTCCGCCTCGAACGTGTACGTTCCCGGATTTAGATCCAACACAACTTGGCCGTCAAAGACGAAGCCGTCTCCAATTCGAGGCTGTTGGGGGGCAAAGATCGGCCGACCCTTCGAATTTCGTAACACCAAATAAATGGCCGTCGGTTCCTGGCTCTTGCTGTCGATCGCTCGTAATTCGAGTGATCCACGCGCACCGTGCGCCGTTAAAGACGTCGCAAACATCGAAATAAAGGTAAAGACGGAACAACCAACCATCGCATACTGCGAACGGGAATGGATTTGAACTTGCCGGTGACAACCACCGAGACAGAACTCCGCAAACCGCAGCAAACAATCAAACATTCAATCCACCCAAAAATAGACTCCGACATCGACCAACCTGCGGAAACCTCCGACAAGAACATTGTCGTCAATGTTAAGCAAAACGTGAACAGTATCCCCATCTGCGTGCGCAAATCGAGTCGATCAACTCCCCTTGAAACAAGACGACGAAAACCGTTCCAAACTTGCCCGGTCGTAGATCCGTCAATTGCAGACATGCCAATCGATCGAGCCACCATCGCGAAAATCCCGCGGAGACATCAACCTCGACGCGCAGTTGAAAGGGTTCCTGGATATCAAAGTGTACGGTCCTAGCTGGCGAACGAAAAATAGAAGCGAAAAAGATACGCCGACCGCCAATCGTCAAAATCGCTTGTTTCAGCCCAATCGTCTCCATGACATCTGACCGTCGCCCCGGACGCCAATCGGGCCAATTTTCATCTGCCGCATTTGATATTAACTCCGAATTGGGCGGCGATCGATTATTTTGGTGGTAACGATCCCGGGTCCACCTTCAGAAAGGCTGTCGAAACCGACCCCTGAAAGCCATTTCCGGTGGATTGTCATGCTGATGAGCACGTCAGGCAAATGGCGACCAATAACTGACGAAGAAGTAATTGGATGTCGCGCGGGGTCTAGTGTTCTTCAACTCGCCCGACGTGTAAAATCAGGGTGAAATTACCGACCGGTCCTCCTGAGCAACCGGTCAACCGATCGGCAAAATCTCGCGCACAGCCGGCTGACGGCTCTGGCAGTCCCGACCGGGAGATCCACCGCATTCACCACTCGCTTTGTATTTTTTATTTGAATTGATCTTATGGCCGAGGATTATTACTCAACACTGGGTTTACGACGCGGTGCGTCCGTCGATGAAATTCAAAAAGCCTATCGCGACCAGGCCAGGAAATACCATCCTGATTTGAACCCCGATGATAATTCGGCCAAGGAGAAATTCCAGGCGATCCAAAATGCGTATGAAGTGCTGAGCGATCCCAAGAAACGGGAAATGTACGATCACTACGGGAGCGACTACGAACAATTCAGTGGTGGACAAGCAGGCCATCCGGGAAGAGGTTCGCGATCGAGCCGCGGGGGACCTTCCTTTGAAGACATCGATCTGAGTCAGTTTTTCGGTGAGCAAGCTGGCGGTAGAGCGGGCGGAGGCTTCGCAGATATGTTTCGCCAGTTCACGGGAAAACCGAGTGAACGTCAGAGGCAACCAGAGCATGGAGCGAACATTCGGCATGAATTACAAGTTCCCTTTCGAACGGCTGCTTCGGGGGGCGACGCACAACTGTCGATCCGCCGACAATCGGGAAAAATCGAAACGCTCCAGGTGAAGATTCCGGCGGGTATCGAACACGGGAAAACGATTCGCTTGCGTGGCCAAGGAGAGCCAGCTGCCGGCGGTGGCACACCGGGTGATTTGCTAATCACCGTGAATGTGGCACCCCACCCGTTTTATCAAAGAAACGGCAACGATCTGATTGCTCGAGTTCCCGTGAAGCTGTCCGAAGCAGTTCTAGGTGGCAAAGTGGATGTTCCGACGCCCAAGGGCATCATCACACTGACGGTTCCGGCCGGTAGCTCGAGCGGAAAGCGTCTGCGCGTCAGAGGGCATGGGATTGCATCGAAAAACGCGACCGGCGATCTGTACGCCGAACTGCAAATCGTACTCCCCGAGTCGATTGATCAGTTGGACGATGAGACCAAAGAGGCTTTGTCCCGAGTTGAAGACGCCTATGCGTCGGATCCTCGCAGCGAGTTAATTTGGTAAGTTTCAGCTAACATCCATATCGCTGGAGGGGGAACGATGGCCGGCCATCGTTCCAAAAAAAATGCTGGCCACCCCATCGAACAACCTCAACCGCTCAAAATTCGCCAAATGTTGATTGCGAAGTGCGACCAGGCATTGCACAATTTGAGGGCACTTCGATTTGCCAAATTGCTTATCGCCCTTGACGATTGCTATTCAGCACACTCCAAGCGCTGGAAAGAATCTTCCAAATCTTAACCGAGGATGAAACATGCGCGCGATCAGGTCCATCGCTCTCTTGCTGGCGCTCTTGCCAGCGACCTTGCTTTCCGCCGAACCCCGACCGCCTTGGACGGCTTCCCAGATCAACGGCTCTCCCTACGCACCCGAAAGTTACCGGATCACACCTGCCTTTCCAAACATTCACTTTTCGAAGCCCAGTTGCATCGAAGAGATCCCGGGTGCGAATCGCTTGCTCATCACGGAGATTGGTGGCAAGCTTCTCAGCCTTGTCAAAAACCCGAAGGTTCGAAAAGCCGATGTCGTCCTTGATCTCGCCAAGACAATTGGAAACGGGGTGTCGGTTTTTGATGCCGATTTCCATCCGCAGTTCCTGCAGAATCGCCAACTTTTCCTCTGTTACGTGCACCCCAAGCAACGCTGCACCCACGTTTCGCGTTTCGTCATGTCCGCCACTTCTCCGCCCACGATCGATCCTGCCAGCGAACAAGTCATCCTCTCCTGGCCACGTGGCGGACATAACGGCGGTTGCCTCGAGTTCGGCAAGGATGGATACCTTTACATATCGACCGGGGACGGCTCTGGCCCGAATCCGCCCGACGGATTGACGACGGGACAGGACCTGTCTGACCTACTCGGAGCCGTGCTGCGAATCGATGTCGACGACACCGAACACGATCGAGCATACGCGATTCCACCCGATAATCCGTTTATCAATACGGAAGGAGCCCGACCTGAAATCTGGGCTTACGGATTACGCAATCCGTGGAAATTCGGCATCGATCATTTAACCGGCGAGGTCTTCGCAGCCGACAACGGCTGGGAAACATGGGAAATGGTGCATCGTCTCGCAAGCGGCGGAAATTGCGGCTGGCCCGTCATGGAAGGACGAGCCATCCTGCGAAGTGACGTCAAGGTAGGGCCGACCCCAATTCGCCCACCGATCAAAGATCACCACCATTCCGAAGCCAACTCAGTAATCGGTGGCCCCGTCTACCGCGGCGCTAAACTGCCCGATCTCGTCGGCGCATTCATCTACGGCGATTATATCACCGGAACAATTTGGGCGTTGCGATCCGAGGGAAATGAAACCTTTTCGCATCAAACGCTGATCGACACCGATCAACGCATCACCAGTTTCACGGAAGGCAGTCAGGGAGAGTTGTACCTGATTGATTTTGACTACACGGGAAAAATCTATGAGTTATCACCTTCTGGATTGCCCGACAGATCGGCCGACTTCCCCAGACTACTAAGCGAAACCGGACTCTTTAACTCGCTCACCGATCTAAAACCGGCAGCGGGCGTAGTGCCTTACAATGTTCGCGTGCCACGCTGGATGGACGGAGCATCAGCAAAACGATGGATCGCCATTCCTAATGACGATTCGGTGAAGCTAACGTCTAACGGCGAAGGGACGATTTATCCAAATGGGACGGTCCTCGTCAAACATTTGAGTCTCGACGACGCAGGTCTTAAAGAGCCGATACGCTTGGAAACACAACTGCTTCATTTCGAAAAGGGCAGCTGGCGACCCTACAGCTATCTATGGAACGACGAGGGCACCGATGCGACTCTCGTCAACTCAATTGGTGCCAACCGATCACTGCAAGTCACTGATAAAGCCGGCGTTAGACACGAGCGCACGTGGCGTGTAAGCGCCAGTAACGAATGTAAATTGTGTCACAACGCGGGCTCACGATTTGTACTTGGCTTTGCCGCCAATCAACTTGAAGATCAACTATCTCACTTGACGTCTCAAACAATTCTTCAAAATGCTCCGACTGTGCCGCCAGAACTACAGCTCGTCGATCCACATGACCAACAGCAGCGTCTGGACGACCGAGCGAGGTCATACCTGCATGCCAATTGCAGCATGTGCCATCATCCGAGTGGCAACGCAATCGTCTCTTTTTATTTGAAGCGTGATTTGCCGTTCGAAAAACTCAACACGAACAAAGGTACCGGCATCGGCACCTTCGGTATGCGAAACGCCAAGTTAATCGCACCCGGCGACCCTTATCGATCGGTTTTGATGTACCGCATGTCAAAACTCGGTTATGCGCGCATGCCCTACATCGGCTCACAACTTGTCGATAGCGCAGGGGTCGCTCTCGTGTCAAAATGGATTAGCTCATTACCTTCAACATCGACGGTCGGAGCTTCTCCGCCAACCCAATCAGATTCGCTTGAAGCCCGAGCACTGGCGAGACTCGTCAAAAATACTGCTGAAACTCGCGAGTCGCGAGACGCGGCAATTCAAACTCTGCTGCAATCCACGGAAGGATCGTTGGCTCTGCTCGCACAACTGCACAGCAACGCTCTTTCTGAGCCAGACAAAGCGTCAACCATCGCAATCGGAAGCGAAGTCACCAACAAGAACATCAGCGGTCTCTTCGAGACCTTCCTTCCCGAATCAAGATCCGGCTCTCGGCTCGGTGCTAACATTGACCCGCGTTTAATTCTAGAACTCCCTGGCGATGCCACACGTGGAAAACTGATTTTCCACAGCGATGGTGCTCGCTGCAAAGCTTGTCACGATCCACGCGACAAGTCAAAATCGATCGGTACCACGCTCGTCGACATCAATGTGAAATACAAAGAACCGGCTGAAATATTGCAGCAGGTGTTAAACCCTTCCCTGCGGATTGATGAGTCGTTGGCCAGTTACCTGATCCTGACGAACCGAGGCAAAACAGTCACGGGCCTGATCGAAAAGAAAACCGACACTGAAGTGGTGCTCAAGACGGCGGAACAAAAACAGATTCGCATCCCAACAGTCGAGATCGAAGAGTTGCGAAAGAGTTCGAAATCACTGATGCCCGACCAAATCCTTAGTGATTTAACTGCCCAAGAAGCGGCCGACCTCCTTGCATACATCCGCTCATTTCATACCAGCGAATGAGCCTGATGACGGCCTCCAAAACGCCAGCGGTGGACGCCACGAGCGTCACGACTCGCCGAGGGCAAACACGTCGGTGCTCAACGGCAGTCCTTTGACCCAATGTCTGACGCAGCGATCCGTGACATTCAATCAACAAGCGGACCATCGGCAGACCAGTCAGCCAACGCATGGTCGGTTGCCAACAGATCGTCTTCATCAGCATTCGCTTTATCCGAAAGACCCCACCCAGGATATTCGTGAGGCAAAGCATACCAACCGTTTGGCCAGGTTTCCGGCTCCCAACGATCGTTTACCTCATTGAACGGTGTGATACGAACCCAATCAATTTCAAGCGTTGCTTCGGAAAAATCGGGGTCGCCAGCCCAGCCGACCCGGTCGACGTACACCCCTTCGAGCTGTTCTTTGTATCCCGCGGAGGGAAACCAGATTCCGAGCCAGAACCGCGAGGCCTGAGTCGGAATATTGTCTTGGCCAAACAGCGCTCCCTCATGTCGGTACACCTCGTCGCCGTCAATCGTCCAAATGACTCGGGGCAACTCCCCGTCGCCACCGCTGTGCCAATCAATCCCATAAGTGTGGAATTGACCATCGTTAACAACCTCAACTCGCCCCGGATGATGGGCACCTTCACCGCCAAGTTTTCCACCCCAACTATTGACCCGGGCGTTATCGAAACTGATCGGATCATGGGATGATCCATTTTGCAGCGACGTGGGAAACTCCCAATCGATTTCGGAGTTACGGACACGACTCGGCTCCTCCCAATAGGCTTCTTCGCTGGGGAAGTGTTCGACGTAGTGAAAGGTCCAAAACGCGGAAGCGGCACCCGTCACTTCGGGAATCCGAGCGCGGACTTCGTAACGACCGGATGCATAATAATCGCGGGTCGCGATCCCTGCCCCGACGCGAGTCGTCCGATCATTGTGACCAACCACCTCGCCTTCGTAATCATCCCCATGAGCATGCAACAGAAGCAGGCCATCCTTGATCTCGACATTCTCAGGAACGAGTCCCCCATTATCGCCGCCCCACGCTTTATCGACGACCAACCATGATTCGAGATCAAGTCCGTCGCCAAAATCATCGTAAAGGATCTCGGTGGTTGGTTCCTGGTCGGGTTGAGGCGTATCGAGCCACTCCCCTCCCTGAGCCCGCAGCGAAACATTCTGCACCGAGAGACTCCCGTCGGATCCTTTGTACTGCTCAAGAACAACCCGCACATGACGATAGCTACCGCCCGTGGTAAAAGAGATCGAAACATGCTCGTCGCTGCCCGAGAAAAGCTGTAAGTCGGCGTTCAAATCCGCCCGGTCTCGTACCGCGATCGTCGCACCACTCCCCTCAACGCTTGCCATCGCTGTGAGCGTGTAGGTTGTATTGGGTGCGAGTGCGTAGGGAATATCTTGAACAGCACGAGCAGATTCTTCTGCGGTGGCCGTCAATGTCACAGTGGTATTTCCATCATCCGTCTGCCAGACGGCATGATCGCTGACCCACTGCTCGAGGCCCGCTGCAAAATCGGCGTTCGCAACCATTTCGTCACCCGCCGACACCAGTACGGGAAGCGCGGGGGGGATCGGCCATTCACCGCCTTCCGACGGGACAGGCAGCGGTAAAACACCCTCGACAATCCGTAGATCGTCAAAATAAACATTTCCAGTTTGCCCCTGATAGGCCTCCAGGAAGAGTCGCACCTCGGTACTGTCGGTCGCAGTGTAAAAGACAAACCGCTTTTCCTGCCACTGATCACCTTGGGCAGCATTAGTTTTTGGAAGCTGCGTACCCTGATCAACTCCAAACGATGCCCAAACGCTTTCACCCTCCGTACGAACTCGGGCACTAAACGTGTAGAGCGTTTGAGGTCGCAAACCTTCTATGATCTGTATCGCACGACTCGATTCGGTAGCAGCAGGCAGTAATTCGAGCGAGCTTTCTCCATCCATGCCGGAGACAACTGCCACGCTGCCAACTGTCGACCAAGCCGAGTGAATAGAACCCGTAAATGTTCCTCCTTGCACCCAATTGCCGGCTGAATCAGGACCCAATACGGGCGGATCACTGACGGGCGGATCACTGACGGGCGGATCGGTTGGCGGCGCCAACTCTGCAGGCACCAGGTAGATCGCATCAACTCCCACCGAGCCAATCTGCTGCTTGTACGCCTGGGCGAAAAGGGTAACAAACTGAGTGTCGGCGGCGGTGGTAAAGCTGAGGCTGTACTCGCCTGAAACATTGTCTCCCACCGTCACTTCAGACCACTTACCATCAAAACCTTTTACCCCAAAATAACCGTAGACACCCTCTTCGGAGAAGATCTGACCGCTCAGTCGATAATCAGTAGATCCTTCGACAGAAACCCGTTGAGAAATAGAAGCGGTGCCTTCGGAAGTCGGCTGCAGTCGCAGCTGTGGATTGCCGCTGACTTCCGTAATCGATGCACTGGCTGACAGACTACTATCGTCAACCCAACCGATAAGATCCTGTGAAAAATCACCGTTGCTCACAGCATTGTCAACAGGATCATTAACAGGTGGATCATTAACAGGTCGGAGAAGTCGTAACGTATCGACTCCGATCAATCCGGTCTGCTGCTTGTAGGCCTGGGCATAAACAGTCACAAACTGCGCATCGGTGGCGGTGGTAAAGCTAACCGTATAGGAACCCGAATGTCTGTCTCCGACATTCACATCCGACCACTTACCGTCAAAACCTTTTACCCCAAGGTATCCGTACGCACCTTCCTCAGAAAAAATCTGGCCGGTGAGCTGATAATCGGTGCCGCCATCGACGGAGATCTGCTGGGAAATACGCGCGGTGGCTTCCTGGGCGGGTCGCAGAATTGCTCGAGAATCACCACCGACCTGCTCGACCGACACGGTGGCTGGCAGACTACTTTCGTTAACCCATTGGGACAAGTCGTCAGAGAAATCGCCGTTCGCGATCACGTCGACCGCAAGTAACTGCCGCAACTCAAGCGATTCAACCTGCAAGCCTCGAATTGATCGTATCTTCCTTGACCCATTTTTCAAAAAGGGAAGTCGCATCAATCATCTCCATCCAGGGTCGCGAGAGGAACCGCCACCGGCCGCAGAAATCGTTCAATTTGTTTGTTGTCTCACCTAAGTGAGAGCCATCAAGGGATATCTGAACTCCACTGCCGTGGACAAATTCCGGGCAGGAAAAGGAGCCTGCCTACTCGCGAAGCCAACAGCGAAGCCAACAGCGAAGCCAACAGCGGCCGTTCGAACTGAATTCTTTGCTAGATAAATCCAAAGACAAGCTTCCCACCCAGGGTGAGTGGCTGAGCAACCCGAGCACTGCCGGGAAAAGGGTGCTGCTTTGCTTCAACTTACTCGGCTTTTCTGCAGCCAAATCTGGTGCCCAACCGAGTTGCTCAACGGGCAAATCCCCCTTCAGGGACAGGCTGGCGATGGCAGTCCGCCCAAACAGAGGTGAGCCATTCGCTTGCTGACCAATTGTCCAAGCTTCCGCTGAAAGTGAATCGGCGTTCCAAAGCCACCAGCAGCCTGTCGAAATCGTCGTTCAGCAAAAAACCCAACTTCCGAGCGGAGCACTGCAGGTGCCGTGTCTCCCCATCTGATGTATCTTATTTCTTACCGGGCAACTTGTTCGCCCCCTGAGCGACAGATAGATAATGAACAAGTTCGGCTGGCCAAGACCAACGAAGGAATGGGACTGGAAAAACAGGGTCGGTCATTTGATCCTTAATCGAATCACGGGTTCCATGCCATCGCTTTGCCGTCTGGCTAGCTGAGGTAGACAAAGCAGATACATTTTTATCGGCTCGAAGGCAGACAGGATAACTGTTGATGGAAAAATCGAGACAAGTCGATCCAAGCGGCGCGGTCGACCAGACCTTTACTCCGGCCCACCGCGTACGGCACGGCAAGCATTTCAAACGTGCTTTCGCTCGCCGACAAAGTGTCGCGGACGACGTGTTGATCGTGTACGGCTGCGAAAATCAACTAAATGTTTCTCGCCTCGGCCTCTCAGTGTCGAGAAAGGTTGGGGCCGCTCCGACCAGAAACTACTGGAAACGTCTAATCCGTGAAACGTTTCGCCGAGTATCTCGCGATCGAAGCCCCGGATTTGACTTCGTTGTCATTCCCCGCAAAGGCGCGACCGCCGACTTCACTCGGATCCATCGTTCGCTACCTCAATTGATGCGACGAGTGGAAAAAAAACTGCGTCGAACCCAGACATGAATCGGCTATGGACAACAATCCGCGAACTTCCGGCGCGGTCAATCATGCTAGCCATCCGAGGCTATCAGCTAGCTATCAGCCCACTTCTCGGTCAAAACTGCCGCTTCACACCCAGCTGCAGCTGCTACTTCATCGAAGCCGTGAAAAAATATGGTGCGATCAAAGGCAGCTTGCGAGGCGTGGGGCGAATTCTACGTTGCCATCCGTTCAATCGGGGCGGCTACGATCCTCCATAGTGACATTTCTCGATCGCCAATTGTTTTGCAAGCCTCTCTATTGACCCGCTTTCAGCAAACGACTACGGTTCTGCCTCATTATTTTGTCGATTTTGGTTTGAAACGGGAGTTGTCATGGGCACGATGCCTGAACGGACAGTAGTCAGCACTCTGTTGGTACTTCTTAGTCTGACGGTCGGGTGTACATCGCCCGTGGTGCGTTCACAGACACCGGATACCGAGCCGATTATCGAAGAAAGAACCACCACGACGGTCGGTGACATGGCACAGATTTGGGGCATGCGTCCCATGATGATCGAGGGCTTGGCCCTGACCACCAACCTAGACAACACCGGCAGCGACCCACCGGCCAACAGCCAACGTCGCATATTGGTCGACGACATGAAGCGACGTGGTGTAGATAAGCCGAACACATTGCTTTCTCTGCCCTCGACATCGCTGGTGATCATTCGCGCAAAGATTCCGCCAGGGCTGCGCAAAGGCGATCGCCTGGACGTCGAAGTACTCACTCCTTCTCGTAGTGAGACGGAGAGTCTCCGCAATGGATGGTTGATGCAATCGCGGCTCCAAGAAATGGCCGTATTGGGAAACAAAATCCGGACCGGAGAGCCACTCGCACTCGCAGCCGGTGCCGTCGTTGTCGACGCCCTGATGGAGGGAGAAGGCGACCGGGTATCGGA
The DNA here is from genome assembly GCA_029243025.1 of Pirellulaceae bacterium. Classification (NCBI taxonomy): domain Bacteria; kingdom Pseudomonadati; phylum Planctomycetota; class Planctomycetia; order Pirellulales; family Pirellulaceae; species Pirellulaceae bacterium. The sequence continues at coordinate 81,212 of JAQWSU010000017.1, forward strand.
AACACGCGGCAGAATATTAGGGGGAGCACTCTCGACAAAGAGTCGCGAATTAGGGCTGATTCTCAAGCCGGACCATCAGAGCGTTCGTGCAAGTGCTCGTATTGGCGACGTGGTCAATCGACGCTTTCACACCTTTGACCGTGGCACGAAGCGAGGAGTCGCCATTCCAAAAAGAGACTCGTTCGTGGAAATCACAGTTCATTCCCGTTATCGCAACAATTTAGTTCGATACTTTCGTGTGATCCAGTCGATTCCGATCAGCGAATCGCCCCACAAGATGATTGAACGCATGATTTCCCTTGAGGGTGATCTCAGAAATCCGAAAGAAGCTCTTTCGACGGCCGTGAAGCTGGAGGCGCTTGGTAAAGAGGCCGTGCCAACGCTGCTCAGCGTCTTAGACTCAGATAGCCAAATCGTACGTTTCGCAGCGGCCGAATCATTGGCCTATTTGGATCGCAGCGAAGCGATTCCTCATCTAAAAAACGCGGCCATCCATGAGCCGGCTTTGCGTTGGCATGCGATTACCGCCCTCGGTTCTATGGTGAGCTCGGATTCCCGCGAGGCGCTCGCCGACCTCATGCAGATCGAAAGCGACGAAGCTCGCTATGGAGCGTTCTACGCCATCATGGACGCCAACCCACGCGATCCGGTGGTGAAGGGTGAGATCATCGACGACACGCTATCAATCCACGAAATCCCATCGGACCGGGCTCCTTTGGTGCATATTCGCAAGACGAATCGTCCGGAGATCGTCTTGTTCGGACAAGATATCACAGTCACCACGCCTGTCGCAATTTTCGCGGGTAAAAAGATCATGGCCAAGTCGGATGGCTCGGATCGCTTCAAAGTGAGCCGTTTTGAATTAGGCAAAAATGACACTGTAATTTACTGCTCGAATAACCTGAGTGATTTGATCCGCACAATTGTCAAACTGGACGGCTCTTACACCGACGTGGTAGCAGCTATTAATCATGCAAAACAAAACGGGAGCTTATCGGCTCGCGTTAAGTTTGATGCACTCCCCAAACCGGGACGCGAGTACAATTTGGAAGATGAGTCGGCCAAAGAACCGGGCGAGCGGATCCCGGCCGACAAAAAAGACGATTCCTTGTCAGTTGGAAACGGTTTACCCTCCGGCAAGGTGCACGATCAGTCGGGTGTGTGATAAAATACGTCCTGGGGCATTGGCCCTTCCTGCCCTGGGTCTAGCGGCACACTCCGATCGTTTCAACGACGGGCTGTTGCCTGCTCGATAAAATCATGTACGACGGGGCTTTCGCTAAACCTGATCGTCCTTCGTTTGTCTTCGGTGAACCATGCTCAAAGCACTTGAACTCTGCGGCTTTAAAAGTTTCGCGGACAAGACACGTTTTGAGTTTCCCGAGGGAATCACGGTAGTTGTCGGTCCCAATGGATCTGGCAAGTCCAACATCGTAGACGCGATCAAATGGGTGCTCGGTGAACAGAGTGCCAAAAGTCTGCGTGGCAAGGAAATGGCCGACGTAATTTTCAAGGGTTCGGGTGGCGCCTCAGCGACTCGTCGCCCCGCGAATACGGCCGAGGCGACCATCTTTTTTGAAAACGCCGACCGACTACTACCGGTCGATACCGATGAGGTCTTAATTACTCGTCGGGTGTATCGGAGCGGCGAAGCCGAGTATTTGATTAATGGCAACCCGTGTCGCTTGCGGGATGTGCGTGATCTTTGCCGCGGCACGGGCGTTGGCACCGACGCCTACAGCCTGATTGAGCAAGGAAAAGTCGACACCCTCCTGCAAGCTTCCGCTCGAGAGCGTCGGGCGATCTTTGAAGAAGCCGCAGGAATCAGCCGATTCAAGGCGAAGAAAGTTGAAACTCAGCGTCGGCTCGAGCGAGTCGAACAGAATCTGACACGTCTGGCAGACATCGTCGAAGAGGTAGAGAGCCGCTTACGAAACGTGCGGAATCAGGCTTCTAAAGCGCGTCGTTACAAAGAATACAACGACCGACTAAAACAATTGCGGACCAACGTTGGTCGAGCCGACTGGCGGAGATTCACCTCCCAACTTGACGAGTTAAATCAACGGCTCTCGGAAACTCGTGGTCAACTCGTTGAACTGCAGACAATTTTGTCTGACGACGAGTCAACTCAACGGGATTTGAATCAACAGGCGGAACAAGTCGGAACCGCCCTGCAGACCGCCGAGAGTTCGATTGCGGACGTTCGACAACGGTTGGCACATCATCGCTCAGCCGCGGATCACGAGCGAGAGCGTCTTGCTGACCTGGAACACGAGATCCAACGCTATCGACGCCAATGGCTGGCGATGACCACCCGGGCCGGTGACTTGGGTGAGCAAGTCGAGGAAATCGAACAGCATCTAGAATCGGCCGAAAGTGTTGATCACGAGATTCGCGAGCGGCTGCTGGGGCATGAAGCAGAACTGCAAACGACCACGGTTGAATTAAATTCGCGCCGGCGAGAACTGGATCAACAACGTGAACAACACGCAAATCTCTTGCGTGAGAGCGGCGACCTGGGCCGAGAAATCAGCGGTTTAGCTGCCGAAATCCACAGCACTCAAGAAACGCTCGAACGGTGCCAACAGCAGCACAAATCATTAACAAGCCAACTGACCAACGCCTTTGCAGAGCTGGCAGAAAAAGAAGCGGACGAAAATCGACTCGACCAGCAGGAGCGAAAAAGCCGCGAGAAACTCAGCACAGCTCGCCAATCACTGCAGAAACGTGAACAACGACTTTCCCTCACACAGCAAGAATTGATTGACTTACAACGACGTCACGCAGTAGCCAGCGAACGTGCCAGCGTTCTCGAGGATCTTGAGCGGCGGAAGGAAGGTCTGAGCCCTGGGGTGAAGCAGATTCTGCTCGACTCACAAGACAGTCTGATGGGACCGCTTACCACCGTCCGCGGACTAGTCGCTGACTTGATCCGTGTCGACGTCGGAATGGCCCCTCTGATCGACGTCGCGTTGGGAGATCTTACTCAATTCATCGTGGTCGATGGCAGCTCCTTGGCCCAGGCCATTGCAACTGGCGAAATTCAACCCAAAGGCCGTGTTGGATTAATCGACCTGGAATTGCCCCATCGTGGCGAGGAGCGGTCGCTGCCGCAATTGACTCATCGAGCGGTGCTTGGCCGAGCTGATTCATTCATTGAAGTCGGGGCCGCGTTCCAACCGCTGGTTCGTCAATTACTAGGATCAACTTGGTGTGTCGAGACACTCGCCGACGCAATCGGCTTTCAGCAGGAGCACACCGCACTCCGCTACGTGACACGTGCCGGCGAACTTTTAGAAAGTAATGGTCGACTTCTGGCCGGCCCACGACAATCGGGACTCGGACTTGTCTCTCGTCGCAGTGAGTTGCGGTCGCTTCAGCAAGAAATCCTTCAGCTCAATCAAACTCTCCAACAGACAGAACACAAACTCCAACACTTAAAAAATGAGATTGGTGAAGCGGAACAGTTGGTCGAAACCCAAGCAACCGCTCACAATCAAGTGTCGGCCGAATTAACCGAAGCGAGAATTCAGCGTCAAGCAGCCGGCAATCGCCACAAAACACTCGCGAGCCAATTGGAAACCGTTCAAAGCGAGATCGTTGTTGCCCAGGAAAAATTGACGATCGCTGAACAACGTCACGCCGGAAAAGCCGATCAACAGGCCAAAATGAACGAGCGAGTCGGACAACTGGAAAACAAATCTCAGCAAAATCGGCAAAAGATTCAACAAACCGAGAGCCAACGACAGGAAGAATCCTCCAAAGTCACCGCTGTCAAAGTTGAATTGGCAAAGAGCGAACAGCGGCTGGATGATCTGCGCGGACAACTCATTCGCTTTCAGGAAGATCAAAAAGAGCGAACTCGCGCCCTGGATGAGATCCGCTCGCACCTCCATCGAGCCCAAGATCGACATTGCCAAGCTAGCCGCCTGATCCTCGATGCCACCAGCGCTTTGGCAGAACTCTATCTGGCCGACGAACACTGGCAGCGCGAAATATCGACCCTACACGAGACGCGAGCCCAAGTTCAACATCGACGCGGCGAACTGGAGCGAAGCTTGCGGGAGACTCGGGAACGACAACGTCAGCAGGAGCAGATTCAACACACCGCAGAACTCGAAGCCAACCAGGCTCAATTAGAACGCGATGGCTTAGCCCAGCGAGTCCAAGATGATTACGGTATTGAACTCGCGAAGATCGAAGATCTGCCCGAAGAATCAGCCGAGGAGCAGATCGAGCGTGAAGAGGTCGACCGCGAAATCGCTGAACTTCGCCGAAAGATCAGTAACATTGGGGCGGTGAATATGGCCGCACTCGAAGAAATTGAATCTCTGGAACAGCGACACGAAACACTCGCCGCACAATATCAGGATTTGTCTGACGCGAAAAACTCGCTGGCTCGCATCATCCACAAAATCAACGCCGACAGCCGTCGACTATTCACCGAAAGCCTGGAGATCATTCGCACCAATTTCCAAGCGATGTTTCGCCGCGTGTTCGGCGGTGGTCACGCCGATATTGTGCTGGAGAAAGATGTCGACATCCTCGAGGCTGGCATTGATATCGTCGCTACTCCTCCGGGAAAACAATCATTGGGGATCTCGCTGCTAAGCGGGGGTGAGAGAGCATTAACGGCTGTCACCCTCCTGCTGGCAATCTTTCAATACCGCCCCAGCCCCTTCTGTGTACTCGACGAAGTCGATGGCCCACTCGACGAAGCGAACATCGGTCGCTTCATCGACGTACTCAGAGAGTTCCTCGAATGGACCAAGTTTGTGGTGGTGACCCATTCGAAAAAGACCATGACTGCAGCCACGACCCTCTACGGGGTCACCATGCAAGAATCGGGCATCTCAAAACGCGTATCCGTCCAGTTTGAAGATGTCACCGAGGACGGACACATTCGTACCGAAGCACTCCAGCGGCAATCCGATCCGACCGATCCAGCCCCCCCCGATGACGGCAGCGGTGACGACGAGCAAGCCGCTTGATGGACCGCAAAGCCATAAAACCGTCTCAACTAGACGACCCACCGTCATTCGAACCAGTTCCGCATGCAGTGACGACACGAATGTTTGAGAAAATCTGCCGAAACGGTGCGACTATGCGGGCAAGTTCCACAAGTGGTGATTAACTAAGGATTTGCGCCGCTGCGAACGTCACATCTGGGCTTCTCATAAGCTTTCCTACTGACGTTTCAGGCGGTCAGTCCGACGCGACTGATGAAAGTTTCTAAAGTAATACCCCTTCTCGAATCGAAACATACTTGCGGAGAGCATACTGCCGACCAACACCGGCTTCGGTTGGTGACGGTTCAGTGGGACGTTTTCCAGGGGGGGACATCTGCCGACGGCTTCCAGCCTGAGCGGGTTCATTACGTGAGATCGCAACAACTCAACGATGAACCTGCTGCGCTATTTCCCACCTTTCGTTGCATTCGCTTTTAGAGCTTATTCCAGTCAAGTGTCACTTTTGCAAGCTGCGACGGATTGCTGCTCGTGGAGGGTGAGGCTGAATGCGGCTCGAAAGTTGTGTCAGGATCAGACGGATCTGAACCTTGTCACTTAGGAAGCGAACTTTGTGTAGCGTACTGCCCCGACCCAGACATTCGGAAAACAATCGGGATTGTCGCGGCGATGGATCGCAACGGCGAAAACGGTTTGTTCAAGAGTGGGGGGCTCTATGTCGTGATGTTGGCTTTTGCCAGTTTCACGGCCTGTTAAGTCAACGTGGAGCAATGGAGAACCTGTAATGAAGGTCTTCACTACTGGTCAGGTCGCAAAGATCTGCAAAGTGGCCCCGCGCACTGTCAGTAAATGGTTCGACTCGGGCCGGTTAAAGGGTTACCGGATCCCAGGATCCCAAGACCGACGCATCCCGCGCGAGTATTTGATCAAATTTCTGAAAGAGCACGGCATGCCCCTTGGTGACCTCGAAGATGAGGCTATGGCCAAGGTACTTATCGTCGCTCAAGATCAGGTACTCATTGAGAACCTGCGACGGGAGCTTCCGCCCGAAAAGTCATTCCGTGTCGCAGTCGCAGCAAGCGGTTTCGAAGCAGGCATTCAAGCCGAAAGCTTCCACCCCGATTGCATAATCGTTGACTTCTCGATCGGTAAAGTCGAAGCACTTCAAATCTGCCAGAATCTTCGTCGCAATAGCGACTTTGCAAAGACGATCTTGATCGCTTTGCTACCGGATGATGGTAGTTCGATGAGTTTCGATCGTTCGAGTATCAACGAGACGTTCAAGAAGCCGTTTGATGCGGCATTATTGGCGGAAAGACTGCGCACACTGATTGGTGCGAAAAAGGAGCTTGTCTAGAATCGCCTTTGGCGTTTTAGATACGACTTCGCCGACCCTGATTAACCCGTTGCAGCTAGACCCCTGCGGCGGATAATTTTTTCAATATCAATGCATGGGGTGATTGAACGACTCAGTCACTGGACGGAGGGATCCCGGCCCGACGTCCTTCCCAGGCATTTCTCTTTTTTTTCTTTTTGCGTTACCAAAGCCGCATTGCTGCGGTTTTCTGGTGGTAACGGGTAACCAGCGCTACCCCTTTCCGGGGTATCCGCTCGGTCGTCCCCAGGTGCAATTTTTCCCCATTTGGTGCAAATTGATGGGTATGTCCACATTTAGTCATTTTGATAACGACGGGTCCACCCACATGGTCGATGTGGGTGGCAAGCCCGAAACCGACCGGTCCGCCCGGGCCTACGCTCGGATCCGTATGGATCGGAACACGCTGGCGATGATCCGCGATCGTCGAGCCCAAAAGGGTGATGTTCTTGGGGTCGCGCGGCTTGCTGCGATCATGGCGGCCAAACGGACGGATGAATTGATTCCCCTCTGTCATTCGCTCCCAATCACCGCAGTGAGCATCGATTTTGAGTACGAATCAGACGAAACCCTGGGAATCATGGCCATTGTGCAAACAAAAGCTCGTACGGGCGTCGAGATGGAGGCATTGACTGCGGCCTCAGTCGCTGCCCTCACCATTTACGATATGTGCAAATCGGTGGATCGAGCGATGAGCATTGAGGCCATTCGGCTGGAAGAGAAGCAAGGCGGCAAAAGCGGCCACTATCGACGAATTGACCCTACAAAAGCTGACAAAAAGGCGACTTAGGTTGCTTCTTCGGCAACAGAGATTTTTAAAGGGGATGGAGACGTGAGCCAGGTGATTAACGACAACGCCGTACCGACAGCAGTCCAAATGCTTTACGCCCCGATCCAAGACCATCTGGACGCCACCGAGTCGGTGCTAAAAAGAGAACTCCACAGCAAATCACCCTTTGTCGATGACTTGCTGCAGTATGGCGGAAAACTCGGCGGTAAACGACTGAGACCCGCGCTGTTACTACTGACAGCGACGGCCACCGGTGATGTGACGTCCGATCATCACACCTTGGCCGCCGTGTTAGAGATGATCCATACCGCCACGTTGGTACACGACGACGTGCTGGACGAGGCCGATATGAGACGGCATCTCGCGACCGTGAACGCTCGCTGGAACAATGAATCGAGCGTTCTGTTGGGCGATTATCTTTTTAGTCACGCCTTTTTCTTGGCAAGTACCCTCGACAGTACTTACGCCTGCCGTCGCATCGGACGCAGCACGAACATTGTCTGCGAGGGAGAACTCCGCCAAATCGGGAATCGGGGCAACCACGCGCTCAGCGAGGAGGAGTACTACGCGATCATCAACGGAAAAACGGCCGAATTGTGTGCTTGCGCCTGCCACCTGGGAGCGAGATACGCGTTGGCGAGTACAGCACTGGTTGAAGGGATGGAGCGATTCGGTAGGCATCTGGGCATGGCCTTCCAAATATCGGACGATCTGCTTGATCTGACCGGCGACGAAGGCGACACCGGGAAGTCTTTGGGAACCGATTTAGAAAAGCAAAAGCCGACTCTGCCGATCATTCGGCTCTACGCGAGGCTGACCGGCTCCGACCGAGATCGGCTCGTTTCGTTGCTCGAATCGAGCAAAACCGAGCACCGTGCCAACCTACGAAGCTGGTTGGATCAGAGCGGCGTACTCGACGAAGCTCGTCAAACTGCCGACCAGTTTGCCACCAAAGCGAGTAAGGAGTTGGAACAATTGCCGCCTTCGCTTGCTCAAACCGTGCTCAATGAGATCGCAAGCTACGTCGTAAACCGCAAAAGTTAGACTCGGATCTCGCGCGTAACACCAGGCGCGTTCTTGGGATGAGAGTTCGTTGGTATTCCAGCCAGCCTGCAGGGGAATGGCTTGTTCTTGCCACTCATAGAATCGCTCGGTTCCGGGCTTTGAACGAGTTTTGGGCGAGAAACAACCTATCGAAGTTCCCGCAAGCCACTGACTCGCAAGAAAAAACGGGCATCTCGCCCGGCACTCGAAGAAAGGACCGATTTACCCGCGCTCCTCTGCTGGGCGGGATGACCTTCGTTGACAGTCATCAACGCACCGGCTGAGTGATCCGAACGAACTGCCTAATCACGGGGGCATGGGACCGGCCCACCGTCGTGTCTTGAATCTCCCAAGCTCTTGAATCTCCCAGGGTGACGATCTCGTCGCTCACCCACCGAACGGTTACTTCTGGCAGCCATCCGTCTTCGGAGTAAGCTGGGCGAGCACCAATTGTGATGCTGTCGAGCTGTCGCCCAATGCTGCGTCCAGCGCGGTCCCTGGTGATGAGATGCGCCAAAAGTAGACTTATAAAACGTGGAAAACTTGAAGCTGTGTTAAGACAATCTGACAGGCCTAGTTTTCGCTCGGGCTTGCATCGAAGCAACCCGCGCCTGCAAAAATCGCCCAGTTCAACCGCTCCTAAGTCATTATCTTCATGTATCTTAAGACACAAACCTTAATCCGTAACCTGCCTTCCACGACCGTTTGTCAGAACAGAAGGCGACCCCGCACAAAGGAGATTAACGATCACAGTAAAGGGGTGGGTCTGGAAAATCTAGAAAAATTGCGAGGGATGATTGCATCGATCGCTGCTGATGGTTATATTAGGCAACCTACAGTGGCTAGATTAACATTCTGGATTCTGAGAAGAGAAATTTGGACATGAGATTTCAAAAAGCAAAATACCTGTTAGGTCCCTGCCTGCTCCTCATCTGTGCGATACAGGCCAAAGCTGGTGTGCAATACGAGATTGGGGACGTGAACGTGACCCCGTCTGGTGCGTCATTCGTCGTCTTTGCAACACCTGACATATCTCTCAATTTCTTTCAATACAACACATCGCTCCAATTCACGAACTTCCAAGGTGGTCTGGCATCGTTTGACTATGACTTCGACACTTCCATGCTCGACCCAAACACAGTGGAAGATCCCACCGCGACGACGCCCAATCCGGCAAACATCGTCAGCGGAAACCAAATCACCTTTTCCGCAATTAACCTACCAGGCCTTCATGCTGTCGGTGGTGCGGCGACGGATTTGATCAAAGTCGACATCGACGTGGCTGGTGGTTTCACAGCCGGATCGTCCTTCGACGTTTCGTTCAGCAACCCCAACAGCTACGACTCAACCTCCATCTCAGGTAATTCTGGAACAAACGCAGGAACGCAAAGTGGATCGACGACGATTGCGGCTGTGCCCGAACCTTCCGCCTTTTTGCTGATCGGTCTTGTTGGCATGATCGCAGGTGGCGTCAACTGGTTCCGCCGTCGCAATACGGTCGAATAAGTGAAACAGTAAAATTTGAATTGAACGGCCCGTTTAGTGACGGGCCGTTTTTTTTTGCCTGTTTTTTCTTCCTACAAACCATCTGCTCCTTTTCACCCGCCGCCAGTTCGGCATTTCAGGCAGTTTGGCCATCACGATGTGGCCTCCGCAGGACCTCACTCTAGTTTTATTAGATCTTCCGGTCCCAGTAAGACGCAGCACTCTGACAGCAATCAACCAGACAAAAGTCCAAATGCCCCGCCGAGTAGGCGGCCAGCTTTCCGGCCCCAACAGCGCTTTTGCCGAACTCAAAGCGACTGAATCAACCTCAAGCTTTAAGACCTATAAAACTCAAAACAGCTACCACCCGAATATGTGTCGACCAATACCGGCTAGAGCCCATTTTGGATTTAAGAGTTGAGACTTACTGATGGTTACCACCGGTTATTTGAATTACGATTCATTAAGAGAGAGTTCAACTTTGGATTGATTTGCAAGGGATAAATCGCCATATGCCGTCGCCCTACCGCCGGTCTTCACTCGCGAGATTCATCTCGAGTGTCACTCAGAGATTCCATCGACTGTCCGCAGAACTCGTTCACCAACTCCATTCTTGGACGATTGGTTTATCGTGGGTTCGTCGAATCGACAACACCCTTGGCTTGTTGAAACACCTAGTGGTGACGTCCTGGGACGAGATATCCCTGAGAATCTCGACGACCGTTCGTCGTCGCACAAATCCGGAACAGAGCAAGGCTGGCAGGAAGCTACTGTTTCTTTTCGGCAAGTTGCGTGAGACATTCAGAGCGGTTTTTTCAACCGTGTTGGCCCCCGCTGACCGACTGATCCAACGCTTGGGACTCATCGCGGAAGACTTAAGCGTCAAGATTTCTAACGACCCACGACTTCGCATTCTCTTTGCGCCTCTTCGCCTCGTGTTTCGTTTTGTCGCTTCTCTGGTGGAATTCATGACCGCATGGCTAAGCACGCGCAACTACCGTTCATTGATCATGGGTATTCCAGCCATGCTGCTGATGATTTTGGTGCTACTTTGCCTAATTCGAATTCCACTTCACAGTGTGCATGCAAAAGCTCGTCACTATCAAAACGCAGCCACCGAGGCATCCCAAAACAACCAACCGAATGTCGCAGAGTTGTATTATCGAAAGTTAGCCCAACTTGGCGTCGATCGACCCAGCGTGATTTTTGATCAGGCTCGGATGCTGGCCACGTCAGGCAACGTAGAAGCTGCCTACGAAAAAATGAGGAGCATTGCCCCGCTCGATACAAATCACTATGCAAACGCCCATTTCTGGATCGCGAATTCGGCTTTTACGAGGCAGCTTCAGTTGCCCGAAAATGAGCGATTCGAGTTGATCGAAACGCATTTAAAACACACGCTCAAACAATACCCCAATCATCCCCTGGCTACCCAACTACTCGCTCGAGTTTATCGCGAATCAGGACGAATCGAAGAAGGTCAAAATCTGATTAATTCATTGAGAACGGGTCGTTCCGATGCCGTTGACCGGGTTCGCCTTGCCGAGACTTATATGAAGCTGGAAAAGAAAGAAAAGGCAATTGAATTAGCCAACATGGCCATCGTTCAATTCTCGGATGAGTTTGCCAACGAAAACACGATGACGGCCCAGGAATGGGTGATGTGGAGTTTGGCAGAAAAACTCGTGGGGCATCCGAATGAGGCGGTGACGATCATGGCCGATGCCTACGCTTACACAGATGAAAGCGATTGGAAAACGCTCAACGAAAACGGACCTCGGCTCGTCAATCACATCCTCGATCAACTCTGGGAAATAGGAGATCGTCAGACGTGGCTGAACTCATCGAAAGTGGCCATGAAAGCCGCGCCCTTACGAGCCGATGTTCAGACGAAATTGATCATGCGTGCCTTCAACGATCCCGATTTGGCTGCTGAAGTAAGATCGCTCTTCTCGTCCGAAGAAACGATTGAGACAGTTTCCTCACGAACGAGACGCTTGGCAGCCGACCTCGCCCTCTCATCGGGCGATTTCCAGGCTGCTCGCGACGAGTATCTCGTAATCTTACAGTCAGACCCGAAGAACCAGAGGATTCTTAATAACTTGGCATGGTTGGCCGGCAATTCGAAACCGATCGATTTAGACTCAGCACTCGAATTTGCCAATCAAGCCGTCGCTCTTGACGAAACTCATGCATCCACTCGCGAGACTCGCGGACAACTGTTGCTCAAATTGAAGCGTTGGGAAGCGGCAGCCGAAGACCTTGAGTTTGCGCTGAACGGCCTGCCATCCTCGATCGAAATCCACGAAGCGTTGGCCCGCTGCTATGACGAATTAGGCGAGCAGGAGTTGGCCAGTTCCCATCGGGCGAGATTTAACGCAAATCACTAGTCGCAGCCAATCCCTCACTCTTCGCGATCACTTGACTTTTGTGAATCCAACATGGGCGTTAATTCTTCTACGAAATCACGGACGTCTTTAAATTCTCGATAGACGCTCGCAAAACGCACAAAGGCCACCTGGTCGATCAGCCGTAATTTCTGCATCAGCAGCTCGCCAATTTCCTGACTGCCGATCTCATTTTCATCCCGATCGTAGATCCCTTGCTCCACATCCGACACGATGGCCATGATCTGTTCATCGCTGACCGGACGTTTCCAGCAAGCCTTGGCTAAACCAAAACGGATTTTTTCACGGTCGTACAGTTCGCGAACCTTATCCTTTTTCACGATTTTAAGATCCAACTCTTCTAATCGCTCGTAGGTCGTGTAGCGTCTTTTGCAGCCCGCGCATTCCCGGCGGCGACGGATGGAAAAACCGTCTTGGCTCGCCCGAGAATCAATCACTCGGTCGTTGTCAACCTGACAGAATGGGCATTTCATGGACTAGGGCGCCTTTCCTGGGACTTCGCAACAAAACGTATGATAGCCGTCATTTACGGCGGTCGAAACCGGCAAATGCTGGAACCGTCCATTCTCCGAACACTTTTCTCTCTCCAGATCGATATCCATCGCCCCCAAAACGCCAACAGGTTATCATGCAAGTTCAACCAACCTTCGTCATCTCCACGATCCGAGATCTTCGCCATGAATCGCTATGTTCTCTCTCTCTTGCTCGTCCTTTACGTCTCCGCTGTTGCAGTCGCTGATGATGAAGCCAAGACAAATATCGCCGCCGCGCCAACCGCAGCGGCCCCCGTCGACAACCTCGTCCTATTCGACGGTAAATCACTCAAAGGATGGCGCATCATCAAGACCTTCGATTTTAAGGATCACGGTCCCGTCCAAGTAAAAAATGGAATTATCACACTTGGCAAGGGAAAACCAGCAACGGGAATTTCCTGGAAAGGCGAGTTTCCGCGTTCCAACTACGAGGTCTCTCTGCAGGCCAAACGAACCGCAGGCGACGACTTCTTTTGCGGGCTCACTTTTCCAATCAAGAAAGAATACTGCTCACTTATCGTGGGTGGCTGGGGAGGACAAGTCGTCGGACTTTCAAACCTTGATGACTTTTCTGCAATCGAAAACGAAACAACGCAGGTGGTTGAGTTTGAAAAAGACAAATGGTATCCGATTCGATTACTGGTCAGAGACGATCGAATTACGATTCATATCAATAAAAAAAAGGTCATCGACATCGACACCAATCATAAGTTCTCAATTTGGTGGGAGCAGGATCCAGTCACGCCACTGGGAATTGTGACTTGGAATACGGCGGGAAGTATCAAGGACCTCAAGATTAAACGTGTGACCAAAACCGGCCTCAAGTAATCGATGATCCTCGAGAAGTTGTGTCAGCAAAGATCCGTGCTGCTGCCTTGTGACCCCAAACATCGATGGATTATCCAACTCCCCGGAAATCGCCCGTCTGGCTTGCTAGAATCCAGATCTGGAGCGTCTCCAAAGATCACTCATCGGGCTGGCTTGAAGCCTTGGCCGTCACGACCCGCAGTCTAGTTTTCGAAGCGATGTGATCAGGAAAGATCTTCAGAGCTGTCTGATAGGCACTGGCAGCTTCGTCAAAGAGTTCGTTCGCTTCATAGGCCAAGCCCAAGGTAAAATTGGCATTGATACTGTGCGGCGCACATTCCGCAAGCTTGCGACTTTCTTCCAAGATCTGCTGACGCTGCGTGCCAACGGGAAGCTTGCTCCGAACAATCGCGTCTTGTACTTGTGAAACCGTCAGATACCCCAACGGCAATACAAAGAGCATCCACAAGACCGAGTGCCTCAACCAAATCGGAACCGCGAAGGGACGTTTGCCACGCTGTTGGGTTGTGAGATTCAACGAACTTTGGTTACTCGACTCACGCAACTTCCAAATAAACCCATCAAAATAATAATGCAGCAGAGTGGATGCCAGGAATACGGCTGCCAGTATTTTCTCCAGTTCAACTCGGTTCACATACTGGCTCCCCCATTTCAGAGAACCGTAAGCAAACACCAAGAACACATAGAGTATCACAAACCAAAACCTCGGTTGAAACAAGAACTTGGTAAAACCGGTCAAGGTTCGGTCTTTGGCCACACGACTCCGATTGAAGGCCCAAACGATCGTCAAGTACTGGACGTCGTGGAAGAGCTCAAAAAAAGCATAGGCGACAATGATGTTCGTGACAGTTGCAGCGGAATACCAGAACGCGCCGAAGGTCGCGAGCATCAACAAAGGTTTGATGGGATTCGGTCGTTCACCTCGGCGATAGCGAACGACCATGTTGACGACGAACAGAGTAGTGACCGCCGCAGTCGCACCGGACACAATTGATTTGAGCGCCGAAACGACAGTAGGCGATGGCACGGGAAATCCACTGCTATAAAAATTCTCAATGAATTCGTAAAGCGCATTGTCGTTAAGAACCACAGCAGCCAGAAACCAAGTCAGGCACATCCCATGATCGAGCCAGCGGGTCGTGGCTGCGAAGGATCCCACCTTAGAATCGTAGATTCGCACGAAACCGTAGGCTTGCATCATATAGTGCCACCAGCCCCAGACAGCCGCAATCGCAATCACACCGCTGTTGACCGTTGTCCAAAAGGTGAAGCCGCAGATGGCAAGTAAAAACAGCGGGGCAACCGTAAACCGAACCCAAAACCGTCGAAACAAGCTCGGGTCCCCGTAGGCCCGCATCATCCCGGGTAGATGGTGCCCAATCGCCCAAATCATGATGAAGGACGAAATTGCCGCAGCGTTCCAAATGCCCTTTGCGGCCATGATGCCGACAAAAATAATGACCGGGGCACCAATAATCAGAGCCAAATCAGCTTGAGGTCCCAAAATCCAGATCGAGCCGCCCGACTTTCCCGAAGCGGAGTCTGTTGATTTTGACTGAGATTGGACACTGGCTTCAGCCAAATCTGGCTCCTTTTTGACACCCGAGAGTAGCAATGCGTTGGAAGTGCCGAGAAAGACCGAATCGGATCACTCAGCAGTTATTGTTACCCGAGGCGACGGGTGGGGTCAACGAAACCCGAGGCGACGGGTGGGGTCAACGAAGCGAATTGCCAACGGCGATTCCCGCCAACGGCGGCTTTACCCATCCCCTCCATGATTAGTTTAGTCCGTCTCTCCAGCATGTTAAGGCCGAACCTCTCGGTTCCTGCTCGAACTCGATTGCACGGACAGTTTGGGCTGTTTTACCAGTTAAAAAAAAAGTACTTTCATAAGTTGCTCTTTTACCGGCAACTCCGTGAACTTCCAGATCCCGCGACGAAACGCATGAAACTCGCTATTCTGCACTATCACTTGAACCGTGGAGGAGTGACCCAAGTCGTGGCCAACCAGCTGCGAGCCCTTGCGTTAGCGGCCAATTCCAAACTGACCGAAGTCACGATTTTCTACGGGGGCCGACGCACGGGCTGGTCGGATGAACTCCCAGCTCAACTGGGACCGATGCGACTCTCGCTCGTCGAGGTTCCAGCATTGGAGTACGACAATCAGCGTGTTTCAGGTGATCTGGTATCAGAATTACAAGTCGCCCTGCAACGCGAATCGCTGACAGCCGAAAACTGCCTTGTGCACGTCCACAATCACGCCCTGGGAAAAAACGGCCAACTGCCCTCGGCCATCACCGCTCTCGCAACGCTCGGCTACCGCCAACTATTGCAGATCCACGACTTTGCGGAGGATTTTCGTCCCCAAGATTATCAGCGTCTGGTGGAGACCCTTTCCTCGAATAGCTCCTCGGTGAACGAGGCCATGTACCCGCAAGCCCCTCAAATCCATTACGCCACCTTAAATCGACGAGACCACCAACTACTCACTCAAGCGGGAATTGATTTGAGCCGCGTGCATTACTTACCGAATCCGGTGAGCA
Source organism: Pirellulaceae bacterium (assembly GCA_029243025.1). NCBI lineage: Bacteria > Pseudomonadati > Planctomycetota > Planctomycetia > Pirellulales > Pirellulaceae > Pirellulaceae bacterium. The sequence goes on from JAQWSU010000017.1 coordinate 97,185, forward strand.
AGTTCCCGGAACTTCCACCTCGCGGCCGCTCACGCGAGCAGCTGAAGCAGGTTTTTGGCGTGCCCACCGACCGACGTTTCGTGCTTTATCCGGTGCGCGCAATTCGTCGCAAAAACTTGGGAGAATTACTCCTTTGGTCCGCAGCCACCCCATCAACCACCTACGGCGTGACGCTAGACCCCCTGAATCCAATGGAGACTCCTCTTTTCAAAGTATGGCGTGATTTAATTGACCGCTTGCAACTCCCAGTGATCACTGGCTTGGGCGAAGCCAACGGACTGCCGTTTTTAGAAAACGTTGCAGCAGCTGACGCGTTCATCACCACAAGCGTCACGGAAGGTTTTGGCATGGTATTCCTTGAGAGTTGGCTGGCAGGCTGTCCTCTGATCGGACGCGACTTGCCCGAAATCACGGCCGACTTTCACGAAGCGGGGATGCGATTTGATGCGATGGCGAAACGAATCGATATCCCACTCAGTTGGCTCGATGATTTCGATAAATTACAGGCAGACTACCGCACGGCCGTTAATCGAGTTTTGAATTCTTTTGCCTGCCCTGAGTTATCGCTAAAACAAACGACGGCAGCGTTTTCCCAATTCATTCAAAGCGATTGTATCGACTTCGCCTGCCTGGATCCTGACCGTCAGATTCGAATCATCACACAAGTCCAACAATCCGCTGAACAACGGAAGCAGTTTCTCAAGCGAAATCCAGTAATCGACAATTCAACCAATTACGACCGACTTCAATGTCGAGGTATGATTGAGGAAAATGCGAAGCAAGCGATCGACTATTCCTTCGAAAATTCCGGCCAGCGTTTATGGCAGATCTACGAAAAACTTTGGCGTACCAGAGCTGACGAAGTAACAACGTTACCGGGCGCGGATTCCATACTTGCAAATCTGCTCGCACCCGAACGTCTCAAACTAATTCGACTCAAAACATGAATGACCAATTGCTTCAAATCATCCGTCAGCGTTCCGCACCAATGCGCCCTGTCGCCACAGAAGTATCGCCACGACTCAAGCCTCTCGCCGGCATCAGAGCGGTTCTTTTTGACATCTATGGGACAATGTTGATAAGCGGCAGTGGTGAAGTGGGAACTGCATCAGAGATCGACTTGCCCAATGCCGTCGTCGAAACGCTGAAGGAACTCGGCGTGGGGACAGACCAACTATCTAAGCCCATCTGCCTGGATTCAATCATAAAACGTCACCACGAACGGTCTCGAGCAGGGGGAAACGAATCTCCTGAAGTTGACATTCTCAAAGTGTGGCACGACACACTGGCCGAACTTGCAACGACTGACCAGATCCCAATGCATCCAGACGAGCTCGACTTATCCCGCGTCGCCGTCGAGTATGAAACACGCGTCAATCCCGTCTGGCCGATGCCTAATCTCGAGAATTGCTTAGATGCTTTCCGCGGGCGAGTCGAATTAGGAATCGTTAGCAATGCCCAGTTTTTCACTCCCCTGCTCTTCCCCGCCCTGATGATGCGGTCCCTGGAAGATTTGGGGTTTAATCGCAACATGTTGTATTTCTCCTACAATTTCGGTCTCGCAAAACCGTCGGACGCGATGTTTAAATCGGCCATCGATCAACTTGGCAAAAACCAGATATCAGCTGCAGAAACGCTCTATGTGGGGAATGATATGCTGAACGATGTTGCAACTGCCTCTCGCACCGGCATGAAAACTGCTCTGTTTGCAGGCGATGCACGAAGCCTGCGTTTACGGGAGGAAGATCCGCGAATCTTGGGCCATTCGCCAAACCTCGTCGTAACCGATTTAAATCAACTACCAACCTGCATTCTCTGCAACTAAAGAGCACTCTTGACTATGAGCGACAATCAAGTGGGGCATAACATCGGCTTCGTCGGAACACGGTTCGCCGGAACCGACGGCGTTTCCTTGGAAGCTTCGAAATGGGCTCAAATCCTCTGGGACCATCGACATGTCAGCTATTGGTTCGGTGGGAAACTGGACACCCACCCCGACATCAGCATGCTGGTCCCACATGCCTATTTCGGCAACCCAGACATTCAATGGATCAACAATCGTGTGTTTGGAAAGACAACACGTGAACCCGAAGTCACTCGACGAGTCAACGCTTTGGCTGACCATCTCAAACGGACACTCTACGATTTCACGCGGCGGTTCGACATCGAAATCCTGATTGTGCAAAATGCATTATGCATTCCGATGAATGTACCTCTCGGCGTCGCCATTACATCGTTCATTGCGGAAACCGGTTTTCCAACCATCGCCCACCACCACGATTTCTATTGGGAACGGGACCGCTTTTCAGTGAATGCAATCGGCGATTTACTGCAAATGTCATTTCCTCCTTGCATGCCATCGATCCAACACGTCACGATTAATTCCGAAGCCCAACGAGCCTTATCCCACCGCCGCGGCGAATCGTCTGTGCTCGTCCCCAATGTTCTTAACTTCGAAAATCCACCAAGTGAATCGGATGAATACACCAAGAATTTCCGGGAGGACATCGGCCTCGAACCCGATGACATTATGTTCCTGCAACCCACACGCGTGGTACCACGCAAGGGAATCGAACACTCCATCTCTCTCATCTCAGCTTTGAAGAACCCAAAATGCAAATTAATTGTGACTCACCAGTCCGGAGATGAAGGAGACGACTACCTGCATGTCCTTACCGAGATGGCAGAAAATCATAACGTCGACTTACGTTTCGTATCCGAGCGAGTTGGGGACATTCGAGGAATCAGCGAAGACGGTAAAAAAATATACGACCTCGCCGATTCATACGCCCAAGCGGATTTCATCACCTATCCAAGTCTCTACGAAGGGTTTGGAAACGCATTGATCGAGGCCTTTTATTACCGAAAACCCGTCTTGGTGAACCGTTACTCCATTTTTGTCACAGACATCGAACCGATGGGGTTTCAAGTGATCACCATGAACGGCTACATGACCCGTGATGTGGTCTCCCAAGTTCGACGCGTGATGGAGGACCCGGTTTACCGCGAGGACATCGTTAACCATAATTACGAACTCGGGAAACGGTTTTTCAGCTACTCGGTTTTGCGTCGTAAACTTCGCGCCCTGATCACAAACTTCACGGGAACGGACGATCTTTAACTGAGGCACGGATGGATAAATGCGTCATGACTTCTCGGATACTCGATCTGTCGCAACTTTTTAGACGCCTGGAACGTTTATATGGTTCTTTGGCGGAGCTTTATCTTTCTAAAATCGTTGATTTGATTCAAAAGCACTCCGCAGACGCTCCCGCCGGACTCGGTTGGAGTCAAAACGACGTGGTTTTGATCACGTACGGTGACCAAGTCCAAGCTGACTCGGAGCCTCCACTGGCAACACTACACCGTTTTCTGACCGAAAATCATTTAGATCCGCTGATCAACACCGTTCATTTGCTCCCATTTTGCCCTTATTCCTCCGACGATGGCTTTTCGGTCATCGACTATCGACAGGTCGACCCGAACCTCGGTGGTTGGGACGACATCGAACGGCTCGGGACTGATTGCGGCCTCATGTTCGACTTAGTGCTCAACCACATTTCCAGTCAAAGCGATTGGTTTCAGAGTTATCTCAAGGGAGAGGAGCCATACTCGCGTTTTTTCATTGAATGCGAGCCTGATGCCGACTTATCCGCCGTCATACGGCCGCGCAGTTTGCCGCTGCTCACCCGGTTTCAAACCGATCGAGGCGAGCGTTTTGTTTGGACCACCTTTAGCGCCGATCAAATTGACCTCAATTTCTCCAATCCCGATGTCCTGATCGAGATGCTTGATGTGTTACTGTTGTATGCCAGCCGGGGTGCACGCATCGTCCGCTTGGATGCAATCGCCTACCTCTGGAAGTCGGTTGGCACCAACTGCATCCATCTAGAGCAAACGCATGAGCTGGTTAAGCTGATGCGAGATGTTTTAGAGGCGACCCATCCGAATGTCTTGATACTAACCGAAACCAATGTTCCTCACCGTGAAAACGTCAGTTATTTTGGCGACGGTGATGAAGCACAGATGGTCTATCAATTCAGTTTACCGCCGCTATTGCTCGACGCATTTGTGAATAAGGATCCAACGCCTCTTCGGTCTTGGCTAAGCCAACTTGAACCGCCTTGCCCCGGAACAACCTACTTCAATTTCACTGCTTCACACGACGGTATCGGAGTCCGCCCACTCGAAGGACTTATTGAGCCGCAACGACTTCAAACTTTGGTCGACCATGTCCATCGCCGCGGCGGACAAGTCAGTACAAAGGCAAATTCAGATGGTGCAAATTCGCCGTATGAACTTAACATCGCTTATGTGGACGCCATCGGTGAGGCAGGACTCAGCGACGAGAGCCACGCACATCGATTCCTCGCCTGCCAAGCAGTGATGCTTGCTTTACAGGGAATACCCGGCATTTACTTTCATAGTCTCGTCGGATCTCGCAATGACCTCGAGGGCATGAAAGAATCAAATCAACCGCGGCGGATCAATCGACACAAGTACGCATTGCCGGACCTCCAACAGCGACTTAGCAACGACATGCTTCAACATCACATCTTTGAGGGCTATCAAGAATTACTTGGTTTACGTCAGCAACACACGGCCTTTCATCCAGACGCGCAGCAGTCGGTGATCGATTCCAACCATCCCGAATTGTTGGCGTTCACACGAACCAGTGTTGACGAGAGCGATTTAATTCTCTGCATTACAAATTTCGGAGAGGCGCCGATATCGATCGACCTGACTCTTTTATCCAGGCAAGCGTTCAGCAAAGACCTGATTTCTCGAACAGCAACCCAGGAAGGGGTTTATTCACTACCTCCAGGCACAACAGCATGGCTGACCTAAGTACGAGGCGGAATGATGCTAAAGCATCGCATTGACGTCCTTTTTACGACATAACAAATCCGATAATCGATTCGGAAAAGTCTCCAGCGAATTACCTGAAGGAACGACAAACGTGCCAGACTTTGACCAGACAGGTGCCATCACAACCATTCACGATCTCGGCACGGTTCGCGGTAGCGACCTTGAACGCGATCTCACAATCGCCGCACAGAACTATCCCATTGGACTTGTGCTACCGATCACCGCCGCGGACATGCGAGCCCAGCCTTTCGGCACCATCGTTGACCAACTGATTCGCGCACAGTTCATTGACACGATCGTCGTCGTGCTCAATCGAGCCACTGAATTGGCGGACTACCGAGAAATGCAGCGATTACTTCGCCCCCTTGGTAACAAGGGACACATTCTTTGGACAGACGGTCCACGTGGTTCCGCCTTGATTGAAGAATTGAATTCCACCGGTTTCAATTTATCGATCCCTGGCAAGGGGCGGGCGGTTTGGATGGCATTCGGCTACTTGTTGGCCGATCCACGACTGAAGGCGTTTGTGCTTCATGATTGCGACATCGTGAATTACGAGCGAGAAATCCTGGTTCGTTTGTGTTTGCCGATGGCACACCCGGGACTGGATTTTGATTTCTGCAAAGCCTACTACGCACGCTGCACCGACAAAATGCACGGCCGCGTCGTCCGACTACTGATTGCACCACTCTTACGCGCCTTGATATCAGTGCTTGGCAACGACGATTTCTTGCTCTTCTTAAATAGCTACCGATATCCGCTTGCCGGTGAATTCGCAGTCACCTCAACCTTGGCCCGATCCAACCGCATCCCAAGTGATTGGGGCCTTGAAGTTGGTACACTTGCTGAAGTCTTCCGAAACACTTCACCCAAACGCTGCTGCCAGGTTGACCTGGGCAGACTCTACGAACACAAACATCAGGCGTTATCATTGGACGACCCAACAAAAGGTCTCATGAAAATGACCGCCGACATCCTCAGCAGCATTTTCCGTACTTTGGCTAGTCGCGGTATCGTATTCGAACCGGGTCACTTCGTCTCAATTCGTTCCGCTTATCTGCGTACCGCTCAAGACGCCATTCGGCAGTATCATGCCGATTCCCTCATGAACTCACTCAATTATGAACGGCATTCCGAGGAGGCGGCCATCGAAGGTTTCTCCGAGCAAATTATGGCGTCAGGAGTGGAATTCCACCAAGACCCAGCTGGATCGGAAGCGATGCCGACCTGGACGCGCGTGCTGTCCGCCTTCCCTGACTTTCCGCAACGATTGCGAACGGCTGCGACCGAAGATGCGATTGAACATGCCAGCGATTGAACATGCCAGCGATTGACAACCCGCTAAGCTTGCTCATCCTCAACATGCTGCGGGAGCACCTGCTCGTCATAAACCCGAAATCCAACTCTCTCATAATTCGACAGAGCTGCCCTATGATCGAGATCACAAGTGTGGACCCATAATCGATCGGGTGCATAGGACCAAGCTTGCTTTACGATCCAAGATAAAAAGTACTTGCCCAGTCCCAACCCAATGTAGTTTGGCAAGAGCCCAAAATAGGCCAGTTCGATCTGCCCCGCACATCGCCGATCGAGTTCCGCAAAACCAGCCTGTCGTCCCTTAACGGTCAACAAAAATATCTCAACCAAAGAATGTTGAACAATCGCCTCGAGCTCATCATCTCGAAGCAGGTTCCGATCCGTCCAATGATAGTCACTGCCAACTGAGTTATACAGTGACCTGTAAGCTGTCGCCGACAGTTTTCCCGATCGTTCAATCGCCACCGATTCTTGGTTCGATGACGGAATCGTAAGACATGGCGATTGCAGCATCTCAAGGTAGGTTGTCTTCGTCGAAACCGGTGCCATTTCCTCTCCCTTTTGCCTTCCGCATACGATCGAGGACACGAAACTTAATTCGATCATTGCACAGGATCACCTGGTTGTTCACAATGCATTGGGTACGCTATGCCCAATCGGAGAATCCCATGCCAGGTCAATTAATTAGGATTGCCTACCTCATTTCATTCTCGGCTGTCTTCCTCGTAACTGCCGCCGTGACCGCAAATGAACGGCAGGCACTCAGGCATCAAGGTGTGTTGCTTGGTTCTCAAATCGCTCCCATCGCCAGTACCTTGGCAGCCAAGATACGCACTATTGTACCCGAGGGTACGGTGGTCAAACGAGGGGATCTCCTCGTAACGCTTGACGACACGGACATCAATAAGCAACTCGACAAACAGCAAGTCAACACCAAGAACTATGCGAAGTCACTCGCCGACGCGAGAATGGAAGTCGAATCGTTGACAGCCGAACATCAACTCGAAATTAAGATCGCTGACAAAGCAATCGAAGTCGCTGAACTTGAACGGAGCCACGCACTGGGTGAGAACGGACATCATCAGCAGGCATTGACTCTTGCCGAAGGCAAATATCAGGAATCACTTTTAATGGTACAGCTAGTTAATCGAACGCTTGAACAACTGAAGGGTCAGACCGAAGCAGACTCGGTCGAATGGCTCAAGGCACGTCGTGAGGCAACCCAAGCAAACACATCGCTTCAAGTCGCGACGCAAAATCTGCAGCATTTACAAGGGGCTGGGCTGGACCTCCTGAGAACCACCCTCGAACTGAGCCTACTCCAAGCCAAGATCGAACGCATTGCCATTTCACGAAAACAGCGTGAGGCAATTCAGCAGGTCAGCAAGACGTTGGTGAGCCGAGAACGAGCGCTTCAATCAGCGACGAAGCGTTTGGAGCAATATGAAGAATACCTGGCTCAGTGTCAGATTTTTGCTCCCTTTGATGCAATTGTTCAATGGCCAGACAACGCTGCTAAGAACGCAGCCCTGCCTGCTATCGGCCCGGGCACTGCCGTCAGGCCCGGCCGTCCAATCCTTCAACTGGTCAAAGCGGACAGCTTTGAGGTTGAACTACAAATTAACGAGGGAACCCTCGCTCAAGTCCACGTTGACCAACCGGCCACCATCCAATTCGAAGCAGCTCCAGGCAGCTCCTTTTCAGGTCGAGTCGACCGCATCTATCGCCGCCCTCAGGGCGCCCAAGCGACCAATCAGGGCACTTATAACGTACGTGTGTCGGTCGATTCCCCCAGCCCGAGTCTGCGTGTCGGAATGACCGCAACGGTTGACCTTCAGCCCCGTCCATAGCGAACTCGGCTGCCCGCTGCGCCAGGAAACTCAACTGTTGCTGAGTCACTTGAGAGACTCAGCCGTGTCCGCGTTAGGGACGCCGAATCGATTTGCGAAACTTTGGCGCCCCACCGGTATAGGGATACGAGTCAAATAGTTCACCGTTTCCGGAAACGCGTGGATCCTGCGTGGCAGTCAGTTGCCCCATCAGCTGTTCCTCGAGCCGCTGAACTACATCTGCATAGGCTGCCTCTTGTGCCACATTTCGCAGTTGGTCGGGATCCTTCTTCAAGTCATACAGCTCCATCGCAGGGCGCTTTGCAAAAGCCGCATTGAACAGAGCTTGATGAGTATCATCAAGATTTCGATTATCGATCATGTAGTTTTTTGTGGGACCATTATCAACATCCGAATACCAGGCGCCTGACAAAAAAGCCACTTGATGATTAGGCGTGCCCGCCGGCCAACGATCGGGACGGAAATTCTTAATCAAAAGATAGTCTTGCTCACGAATCGATCGCATGGGCGTCCCCCCCGAATCCGTTCCCTCCTGCCCGGGCACATGCCGTTCTTTTCCAGTAATGACAAATTCACGTGCTTGATATCCCGCATTATCAAGCAATCGACCGGCAAGACTGCGACCGGTCATCTCGGGCGGCACAGGCACTCCGGCAACTTCCAGAAACGTCGGTGCCAAATCGACCAAACTAACGAAGTCCGAGCTTCGACGACCGGGTGAGAACCGATCGGGGCAACGAATCACCAAAGGCACTCGAACCCCACTGTCATAGAGGTTGCCTTTACAACGCGGAAATGGCATGCCGTGATCACCGGTCATCACAATAATGGTATTATCCAGCAACTGGCGATCTCGCAACTGTTCGATCAGCTCACCCACTTCGCGATCGAATCGCTGTACTTCCCAATAATAGTCCGCCACATCGCTGCGCACGGCGTCGCTATTGGGAAAGCATGCCGGCAACTCAATTTTGTCAATTTGAATTCCGCTGGCTTTTCCAACACCTGCTTGATATCCACGATGCGGGTCCTGACTACCAAACCAAAAGCAAAAGGGAACATCGGCCGGACGTTGATCGAGAAACTGCTTGAGGTTTTTGTAGTTCTTACCTGCCGGATTGATGTCACGACCGCCAGCCGCAAATTGTCCCGGCCCCCAGCCCTTGCGAGTGGCACCCACATGGTACCCCGCCTGCTTGAGCAAATCGGGATAAACGGGAAAGTCATTCTGCAACGGTCCATACAGATTCGCGCTTTGCTTGAGCCGCCAATGATACTGTCCAGTGACAATCGCCGCTCGAGAGGGCGTACAGGAAGGCGACGATACGAATGCGTGGGTGAAAAGAACTCCGTCCGTGGCAAGTTGATCGAAGGTAGGCGTTTTGACAACCGGATCGCCATACGCACCGGCCTGCCACCCCCAATCATCGGCAATGGCAAACAGGATATTGGGGCGTTCTGCACGTACTGGCTCCCAAGCACCCACGATAACAACAGCAAATACGAACAAGCCCCACACAGCCAGGATACACCTGCGCCTCGAATTAAAGACGTCGAACATAAGCGTAATAAGCTCCTCGTACTTTGTCATTCGGGAGTGTTAAAAAGGTCTTCAGTTCCGTCTTGCCGGGCTGTAACGACACTCGGAAAGTCGCAACCGACGAGTTCGGATCCAGTTCTTGCTCAAGCTCCTGGCCTTGAATGGTAAGACGGGCATACTTTGCCTCTATCGGTCGTTGCAGGTGGTCCGCCCAACGGCTAATCACAACTTCATACTCACCTGGCTGCAAGACTTCGACGGCCCATGGCCCGTTTTTCATCATGCCTGATTTCACCATATTTTGATGCCAAGGAGTTCCACTGTCGATGAGCCAATCATGGGCTGTTAATCGAGTTCTTGGCTCGTCATCCGAGCCAACCTGAACATGGACCGTCCGCCCAATCGCTGGCTGCAAGGAATCCCACCAACCGTCGTAAGTCGACCGCAGCTTCTTGACGACGTCCGGATGAGTTTCCGCCAAATCTTTGATTTGGCCCGGATCGAGACGAATATCATAAAGTTCCTTTCCATTGACCAACCGCCATCGATCCGTCATCACCGCAGATTGGCGCCATTTTTTCGGATGCAAAATACGTTGCGAGTGAACCACCAACTCTCGATCGCGAAGGGTTTTCCCATCGCCATGCAATGCGGTCGCCAAGCTCGTTCCATCGGATACGATTTCGTCGGATGTGTCGACACCGCAAAACTCGATCAGCGTCGGCAACATGTCAATATGTGCGGCCAACTGATCCACATCCCTGCCGCCGATCAAATCGCCTTTTGGCCAATGAATCAACATCGGAACCCGATGACCACCGTCATACTCCGATCCCTTTTTACCTCGCATGCCCGCATTGAAAACTTTCTCACCAGCGGCTGTGCCATTGTCCGTGGTGAAAATAAATATCGTATTGTCCCACTGAGATGACTTTTTCAGATAGGCAACCAGCTTGCCCACGTTTTCGTCAATATTGGCGATCATGCCCAAGAAACGACTGGGTCCCTCCCCGGCCTCCTGGTAGGGACGACTGTATTTTTCATCCACTAGGAAAGGACCATGAGGTGCATTCGTAGCCAAATAAACGAAGAACGGCTGGTCCGATGGTTGCTGAATAAACTTCTCCGCTTCTCGAAACCAGACATCCGTGCAGTATCCACGAAACGGCTCAACACGACCTTGTCGCCAATAGGTATCGTCGAAATAATCATTCCCGAAAAAATCGGGAGTCTGTCCGACACCGCCGCCACCGTGTGCCACCACATGATCAAATCCCTGATCCTGGGGTCGTAACGGATAGGCATCCCCTAAATGCCATTTACCAAACATGGCAGTCCGATACCCAGCAGATCGCAAACGCTCGGCGATCGTCACTTCGTTCGTATCCATCAACGATCGGCCACAGATCGTGTGCCAAACGCCTGTCTTGGTCGAATAGCGGCCGCTCATCAGAGCGGATCGCGTGGGCGAACAAGTGGGATCCACATGATAATTCGTCAAGCGGATCGAATCCGCATATAACGCATCAAGATTGGGCGTCTTCAGCAACGGGTTTCCATGCGCCGACAGGTCACCGTATCCTTGATCATCGGTAATGATCACGATCACGTTGGGTCTGTCCGATGGCGGCGCGGCTACCAGAACATTGCACGCACAAGTCAGCAGCCACAGCGTGGCAAGTCGTGAAGGAATCGGTTGCATCACGTTGTTCTCCAGGTTAGGTAGTACCCTCAATATATTAGCGGATGTTTCTGACTGATACAGATGTTTCTGACTGATATAATTACGCAGCAAAAACACCGGCCGCAAGGCTGCCACCCCCTTGTTCAAATCGAGGAAAACCATGTCTCGAACCAGTCGCCACCGAGGATTTCCATGCCTGATCACCGCAGCATTTGTGATCTTTCCGCTCAGCAACCTATTTGCGACCGACCCTGTCTTTGAGCGACAAGTGGTCGACAACGACGTGAAAATTGGCTACGGAATCACAATCGGCCATGTGGATGGTGACCAGAAACCTGATCTGCTCATCGCCGACAAGACAGAAATTGCTTGGTATAAAAACCCCGGGAAACGCGGCATCGCTTGGCCACGTTACGTGATGGCCCGCAATCTTACACCGAAGGATAATGTGTGCATTGCTGCCCGTGATCTGGACAATGACGGCCTCGTCGAAGTCGCCGTCGGGGCGAACTGGAATCCTGGGGAAACAGGGGACCCCGAGCAGAGTGGTGCGATCTTCTACCTCAAACGCCCTAATGATCCTACTCAATCGTGGACTCCCGTCACCATCGCACCGCACGACCCAACCGTGCACCGCATGCATTGGATCCAACAAGCTGAAGACGTTTATGCGCTTGCCGTTTTACCATTACACGGTCGGAATAATCGCGCTGGAAAAGGTGATCCAGTTCGCCTGCTGGCGTATCGGATCGACCTGGATACACCAGAAAAACGTGAAGTAGTAACGATCGATGAGAGCATGCATATGACCCACAATTTCGATGTCCTTCCGAATTCGTCGGACGCCGAAGGCCTCTTTGTCGCTGGCAGCGAAGGCCTCAAGTATATCTCCCCCAATGGGGCGACGCTGTTTGCACCCCAACCGCTGAGTCGCGGCGCTGGTGAAGTCCGACGCCTCGATGTGAAGCCGGACAAGCATGAAGCGATCTCGATCGAACCCATGCACGGTAGCGAAGTGGTCTTCTACCAACAACTCGAAGGACTTGAATTCAAACGAGTCGTGATTGACAGCGGCCTCAACCAGGGACATGCACTAGCGGCAGGCGATCTGTTGAACTTAGGACAAGATCAAGTCGTGGCAGGCTGGCGTTCACCCGACGCCCAAAACCGCGTAGGAATTCGCCTTTACGTTCCGAACGAAGATGGGTCGCAATGGACCAAGCACACGGTGGATGACAATCAAATGGCGTGCGAAGATCTACGCCTTGCCGATCTGGATGACGATGGTCAAGCTGAAATCATCGCAGCCGGTCGTGCGACGAACAACTTAGTCATCTATTGGAATGATTCACAAAAGAAATAGCCTGACGGCGTTGAATTCCCCGGCTGTCGGATGGAGGGTCCGACGGCTTCCTGACCAACGCCTCATTCCAATAGAAGGAAAAGATCGGTCGATCCGTCTAGGATCCAAGATAACGATCGATCACCGAGGCTCTACGGAAATGCGGGCGAGGAACAGTCTGGGGCGCTCCAGGCTGTTTTTCCTGAATCCACTGATAATACTCACTCATCTTAAGATCTGCGGCAGCCGCCTGATCAAGAAAACAGATTATGTCCTCGTGCAACTGCAAGGCGCTTGCGGTGACCATACTGGTGACTGGACCTTCAATCGCTGCGGCAACCGCCGAGGCCTTATTTTGTCCGGCCGCCATCAGCAAAATCCGCCGCGATTCCAGGATCGTCCCGACCCCCATCGTAATCGCATAGGCTGGGACGTCTTCCGCCTTTTCGAAGAAGCGAGAATTATCTTCGATGGTCGACCTCGCAAGGGTCTTAATGCGAGTGCGTGACCCGAGCGAACTGGAGGGTTCGTTGAAGGCGATGTGACCATCCGTTCCAATTCCCAGAATTTGCAGATCGATCCCACCGCACTCGACAATCCTTTTTTCATACCATTGACAAAACGCCTGGTAATTATCGGTAGTTCCCGATGGGATGTAGGTATTTTGCGGTGGAATATTGATATACTGAAACAAATTACGGTGCATGAAATAGTGGTAACTCTGCGGATTATTTCGCGTGAGACCCACATACTCATCCAGGTTAAAAGTGGTGGCCTGAGAAAAATCCAACCCTTCTTCTCGATGTAGCCGCACGAGCTCTTGATAAAGCGAAAGGGGCGTACTTCCCGTCGCAAGCCCCAAGACGGCATTCGGTTTCGAGTTCAGTGTTTTGGCAACCACACGTGCGGCAGCTTTTCCCATGCTTTCATAGGAATCATTAATTACAACTTCCATTTACACTCCTTGCCCAAACTCACAAATCCTAATTCACCACTACTTGCACCCGCTATTGGAACATCAGATCGTTCGGATTTCCTCGGGACAACAGATAAGCAATTAAGTCCAAGACTTCCTCCTGATTCAATGTATCCAAAAGTTTATCAGGCATAAGCGACGTGCGCGAAGGGGTTTGTTCTTCGATGTCGCCCTTACGAACGACTTCCACTTGGTTAGCATCTTCGGCGTTCGTCTGGACGGTCAATTCGTCATCGTTCTCAGCAACCACACGTCCTGATATCACCTTGCCTTGCGACGTTTCAATCACGCTCGCCCGATACTGGTCAGAGATCACCTTGCTCGGATCGACCATTGCCTCGGCCAAATCCCGAACACTGAAGCGACCATTCACGCTGGTCAGATCAGGTCCTGTGGCACCTCCGCGCCCATCAAATCGGTGACAAGTCATGCACTTTGCCGCTGCGAACATCTTGCGACCATTCTCAAAATCACGTTTTCTCAATCCGGTCGTTGTTGGCCGTTCGCCTTGAGTGGTCGCTGCGGTGACGACATCGGAAATCGTCCAGGGTTTCCCGGGGCCTTGAGCTTTCGGCAGCTCTTCCACGGGGAGTGGCTTAGGTGGCGACTTAGCGACCAAGGCCGCTTTTTCGTCTTCGGAAAGATTTGCCATCGCTTCCTTGCGAATGTTTTCGATGAAGCCGCCGTAGCTGGCACCACCGCTCTTTTTCTTGGCCCTTTCAAGCCAATCAAAATATTGTTTACGTTCCTCAAGCGTCCATCCGTAACGCATATTCCGCAGCATAAATACATACTGCAGCTTCTGCAACTCCGGATGATTCGCCATCATATTGGCAATCGTGCCGCCATAACCTGGGTTACGAGCAAGAAGTTTTTTCATTTGCTCGGCCTGCAACGCATACGGTTCATCCATCAATTTCAATGACTTCTGCACGACCGCAGGCGCATTGAGATAAATCAAGATTCTCGCCAACTCGATATTCACATCGTGGCTTTCACCAGGAAAGTGTGGGTTGATTTTCTCGACCAACGCGGCCGACTGTTTCACATCCGGCTTGCCCAGACGAATAAATACCAACGCGTAGGCACGTAAGACATCCAGTCGCTCAGCTTCCGTGAGCTTCTCAAAATTAATCTGATTCAAGACAGCCAACGCATCAGCACGAGCCGAAGCCAATTCCTCCGCTGAGCCGGCGAGAGCTCGGCTCCCTGCTCGAGCGAGTGCAACGACTGATTGAATACGACCGTTGGCATCTGACATATTCCCGACTCGATCTCGCCATTGATCGAGCGTTTGGTGTTCGAGTGCAACACTGGCGGCGTAACGAATATGACGATCCGAGTGAGAAAGGTTTTTCCAAATGAGATCCATGGTCGCCGCATCCGTCGGCTTGACACTGTTGGAATGATGATACTGTTCAAGCTCTCGACGAAGCTTACGTAAATCGGCTCCCACCTGATCATGCCCGCTTGTTAAAGTCGTTTTTTCATCGCCCTGATAAGTCACTCGATAAAGAGCTGATTGCGTTCCTCGTCCACCCACGGTGAAATACATCGCTCCATCATCACCGATCACCGCATCCGTTAAGGGCAACGCAACACGAGCGACGAACTCTTCTTTCTGACCGACATAGCTGGCTCCCTCGGGTTTCAAGTGCACAGCGTACATCGTGCCGAAAGTCCAGTCGAGTAGGTAGAGAGCTCGTTGATAGTTGGCAGGAAACTTAGCTCCTGTTCCAAAAGCCACACCGACCGGCGAGCCCGGACCGATGTCCACAGCTGCAGGCAAACTATCGACATTGTAGCTGGGCCATTTGCCCGTTCCGCTGCGCCAGCCAAAATCACTGCCGCTGACCGCGTGCATCGCGCGCGTGGGCCGGTACCAGGGTGTTCCCAGATCCCACTCCATATCCGCGTCGTAGGCAAACAATTCACCCTCAGGATTGAAATCCAAATCGTACGCATTGCGATAGCCAACACTGACAATTTCCCAATGTTTTCCATCGGGATCCGTTTTGGCAATCCAGCCCCCCGGAGCCAGTTTATTTCGAGCATGCCCATTAGCATCCCACTGCCTCGGCAACAGAAGATCCTCACCCCAATTCGACAACACTCGGCTGGCGTCGAAATCCGCAGGAGGATCGGTATGGTTCCCGCAGATCACATAGATCGATTTGCCGTCAGGAGACAAACGAATCGCGTGTGGACCATGTTCTCCACCGCCTTTTAACTGCTTGAGCTTCACAACTTCGTCGAATTGATCATCGTTGTTGGTATCTTTCGCACGGTAGAGACCACTTCCCGGGCCACCGTTCACGCAAAAGAAAAGACTGTCGAAGGCATGCAACATGCCCTGAGCCGACGTCATTGCCACGTCCAGCTTTTCGACTCGGGTTGGCTGATCGCTTCCAATCGGTGCCGGCATGATGCGATAAATCCCTTTGTCCCCCTGGTCGCTGGCAAGCAATCGCCCCTGGTCATCCTTCGTTAAACTCACCCAGGAACCTTGCTTGTCTTTTGGCACGCTGTAAAGCAATTCCACTTGAAACCCCGGCTGCAGCACAAAGGGCTTGCTGTCGGTCGCCGGAGACTCACCAATCACCTGCGAATCGGCCACGGTGGGCATTTGTTCGCTCCAACCATCCGATTCCGTTGCTGAGAGCAAGCGCGAAAGAGTCGGGATTAGCAGCAAAACAACACAACAAACACAAGATCGAATCGTATACGAATGCAACGTACTCGAATTCATCGGGCAGGCTCTCCTTCGTTGAGTCAGTGATTCTCGCTACGCGAGCACGGGGATGCAATTGGTGGGCTAGGTTGTTGGTCCATAATTTTAAGGGCATTCCTACACGATTTAAAAGCCGAGAATTTGCTCATTCGCCGAAACATGCGTGAAGTGATCGGAACAACTTGCGGTTCTTCAAGGTGAACAAAGAGTTGTTCACTCGCTTTCCGCAGGGCGATTGGGCCGTTTTGGTATCGTGATCTGCGTGAAGCAGCTAAACTTAGACGAAGAGGCTAACATCGCGGCGGTAGGCTTTTCCCGAGTTTGCTTCGCTTGAATTGTGATTGTGTAGGAACACCATGTTTTTTTCTCGAGCAAACGATGGCTCCCGCATCCGACGACTTTCACCGATCCACGACTGGTCATTCGTGTCGGTATTCCTTGCTCTGGCATTCCTAACTGGCTTGCCAAAGCAAAGCGCCGCTCAAAATGAGTCGTTAACTTACAGTTACAGCAATTTACTCGATGGAAATCTCGAACTGGCGAGCCAATTCGAACCCTTCGAGATGGTTTTAGCCGTGGAAGAGGGTTTAGGTCTGTGGGCAAACTACATCCCGCTCGACTTCATTGAGCAGCCGGACGGGGGAAACGACGAGATCAACGACGCACCCTATCTCGACAACGGCCTTCCTCAGATTCGCATCGGACACCACGGAATCGATGGGAACACGCTTGCACACGCCTATTCTCCGGGCGGAAACGGCCTGTCGTACGACGTTCACATGGACAGTTCCGACCGACGGTGGACTGAGCAATTTTTCCTTACCGTCGTCACCCACGAGTTGGGGCATACGATTGGGATCGATCATATTGATCAAAAAACGGCGATCATGAACACGACGCTGGGCTCGGCCAACGGGAACCTGCTGCCCGGAATTGGCGACGGCTACTTGTTCCAAGCCGACATTGATGCCGCCCAGGCAATCTGGGGCGTCGGAGCGGGGCAAGTCGTCACCAAACGGGTCTGGACCGGCGGAAACTCGACGAATTGGAGCACCCACGAAAATTGGGATCAAGGATGGCGACCTACCGCCACCTCCGCTGTCACGATCCAAAATTCCGCCGATCTGCGACTATCGAAAGAGGAAACGATTCGTTCGTTGACCGTGGGAGGGGGCAAAACAAAGCTTGAAATCAATCGCAATGGCAAATTGAGCGTGCGTGATGACATGCTCCTGGGTTCGTTGATTGGAGGAGACGAACTCGTCTCGGAGGGCGACACAGCTCGCGTTCGAGTCGCAACCAACTCCAGCCTTGAGAACGAGTGGTTCGATCCGAACTTTGACGATTCAGCCTGGGACCAGGGCAGCACGGGCGTTGGTTATGACAATCAACGAGATTTCCGCCCTTTCATTGGAACAGACGTGCGAACCTCCATGCAATATCGCAGATCAAGTTTCTACACTCGGATCGGCTTTGACGTCGAGGACAAAGGAGATCTCGAGTATTTGGGACTTTTCATGCGGTATGATGACGGCTTCGTCGCCTACCTGAACGGTGTCGAGATTGCTGCTGCCAACGCGCCCGATCAACTCGCCTGGAATTCGGAGGCGGATGGCCAGCGTGATGACGAGGATGCCATCATTCCGCAACTCTTCGAAATCTCGGACGCGTTGCCGCTACTTGTGGAGGGTCGAAATCTACTCGCAATCCAGGGACTCAATGTATCGAGAAGCAGCTCAGACCTGCTCGTTTCACCTCAAATCGTGAGCGGAGTCATCGATCACGAGGTGCTAATCGACCGCGGTACGTTGGACATTTCGGGAGATCTGGTCCTGTCTGACGCGTCGGCAAGCCGTGGCAACCTAGTTGTGAATGACGGTTTACTTCGGGTGGCTGGAGACCTGACGAGCGGTGAGGGGCAATCCAACTTAGAGCTTCGTGGCGGCACCGTGCGAGTCGAGGGAAATACAACCCCCGCAGTTCTCATCAGCCAGCGTAGCGAGACAAAATATTGGATTCCCCAAAATGGCGACCTCGGTCTCGATTGGGCTGAAACAGAGTTCGATGACGGAAATTGGGATGCAGGACCTTTCGGCATCGGCTACGACGAGGACGCGGACTATGACCGCTTCCTCGACACCAACATTGAGTCCGAAACCCAGGATGAAAATAGCTCGTTCTACACGAGAACCGAATTCGAGATCGCGAATGCAAGTGACGTGAACGAGCTGATGCTCAAAATGCGATTTGACGATGGCTTTGTCGCATTCCTCAATGGCAAGCGAATCGCCGAGGCGAATGGCCCCAACAATCTGCGTTGGAATTCCCGAGCGACTCGCTCCACCGATGACGATAACAACATCCATTGGCAAGAGTTCGATTTGAGCGAACATGTGGACATGCTGCAGAGTGGCACCAATGTCTTGGCAATCCAAGGACTGAACGTCAACTCCGATAGCTCCGATCTACTTGTGCTCCCCGAACTGTCTTGGCGGCAAATTGGCGGGAAAATCTCCGTTGACAGTGTAGATTTTTACGAAGGGCAGATCCTCGACGCCGAATTGATTGAAGCCACATTTCGTCATCAGGCGGGCACCTTCTCCCCCAGCCAGCCCAGCTCTAACGGTTCGCAACCCGGGCAACTCACCGTCATTGGCGCCTACGTCATGAAGAACGAAGCGACGCTAGAAGTCAACGTCGATGGCAAGACGCTTGACCAGCACGATTCACTGATTGTCAACGGATTGATACAACTCGCGGGAACTCTATCGGTCGCCGTCAATGAAAACGGAGGCAGCTACACAGAACCCGACACGGCAGGTGAGTCAGATCAAATCATCCTGATAACGGCCGATAATATTGAGGGGAAATTCGATACCCTGCTTTACAACGACCAACCGCTTGTCGGACACCAGCAAGCTGGACTATTTAGAAGCCTACAACAAAGCAATACCGAGGTTTCTCTGATCAGCTATCGAGCCTTCCACGGAGATGCAGACGGCGACGGGAAGTTCAATTCGTCGGACTTCATCCAGATTTTCCAAGCGGCTGAATACGAGGATGATATCAGCCAAAACTCAGATTGGACCGAAGGCGATTGGTCGGGCGACATGGAATTCACCACCGAGGACCTCGTGCTCGCACTTCAAACGGGTCGTTACGAAAGTGATCCGGCTTTCGCCATCGCCGTTCCGGAGCCCAGTAGCGGCCTGTGGATCGGCTTTCTTCTCGTCTTGGGCTGCCGGCGACACGCTCATCGACGACGCAACGCTTCCTAGAAATCCCACCCATCAAAACCTGAGACCACAAGCGTCTGAATTAAGTCGATAATTTCGATCAGCGCGTTATAGTGGAATCTCGGGTCCAGTTACTTGTCATTGGGAGGGTGCCAAAAATGACACTTCGTTTCGCGATTGGTTTGATCGCATTAATCGCCTTCAGCCTTGCTGCCAAGCGGGCTGTCGCCGAAGAATTTACTGTCCAGCCCGGCGATTTCCCCGAGTCATCTTCTGTTGGCGTTAAACTGTCCGCACTCATCTCCAGAGACTCTGACGACTCTGCCCTCTCAGGACGAGCCACCATCGACCTGATCTGGGAGGATGGTGAGATCAGCCAAGCGACAATCGTCGACATGGAGTTGGAACTCGACGACAAAATCGATTTATCGCTGCTTTTTGGTACTTTTTCAGGAACGATCGAGCCAGGTGCTGCAAAAGTCCGAATGCTGGAACCCGGTTTTTCCACCCCAGTGACGAGTAATCAGTTCAGCCAAATTGAAAACGAATTCATCTTGGAAGGCGAAATCTTACTGAACGACGAAGTTTACAACATCGAAGATTTCGGCCCAATCTTTGCCGATTTGAATGACATCGAAATCCTGACGACCCCCGACATAATTAGCACAAATGCCAACCTCGACTTGTCATTCGACGCATCAGAAGCAGCAGGGGGCATTCCGGTTCAAATCGATGTTCAGGGAAGCGTGCTTGCCACCTACTTACAAGGCGATTTCAACGAGAACAGGATCCTAGATGCCGGCGACATCGACCTAATTGCGACTGCGATTAGCGACGAAAATGACGACTCGATCTACGACCTGACTCGTAACGGAATCGTCGATGAGGCGGACCGCGTCTACCTTGTTCAAGATCGTTTACAAACCTCTTTTGGCGACGCTAATCTCGATGGCCAATTCAACTCAGTCGACTTTGTAGTCGTTTTTCAACGCGGCCAGTACGAAGACGAAGTGCCCTTAAACTCTGGCTGGGCCGACGGCGATTGGAATGGAGACGCAGAGTTTAATTCCAGCGACCTCGTTGTCGCGTTTCAAGGCGGCGGTTGGTCGAATCAAGCTAACAAAGGCGCCCTGGTACCCGAACCGAGTTGCGTGACCCTGCTGCTCCCCGTAAGCCTACTAATCTGGACACGAATTCGACGCCAGTAAGTCCCTGGTTAAGCGACACTTTCCCCCACACCATTTTTGAGTCGCCTCAGCTTGTTCATAACGGCTCGTAACTTCGGCCTATCCGCAGAATGCAATCACTCGCGCGTTCCAGCCCGCCAATCGTTTCTGAAAGGGCAAGCGGCAGAAGCTGAACCCGAGGATCGCAACGCGACAACACCCGGTGGGCGACTTCGATGCGCAATCGATCGATCGAGTTGCAATTTCTGAACACGCTCGTCTCGTCCGACCCCATACGGCGATGTAGCAGTAGGCGTAAATCACGTTTCCACCCATCTAACCGCCTCTCTACTGATCGCTTCCGCTTCCGCGAGGCAATCCGGCCCAAAGGCTTTGAAGACAGCGTGAGTGGCTTCTCCCTCATGACAAAACAACAACGCCCGGTGGGCGATTTCGATGCGCAATCGATCGATCGAGTTGCAATTTCTGAACAGGCTCGTCTCGTCCGACCCCCAACGGCTCTTTAGCAGCAGCGGTAAATCCCGTTTTCTAACTGAGAGTTTTTGGTTTTGCCCTCTTATGACGTTGCTGTTTCGATCCGCTTGAAAAGTCAACCGCTTCCTCCCCGCAGGTCTCCGTTTCCAGCCTCAATGCCGATCGGGATCGGTGCTTTACCGAGGCAACGATGACATTTATTTGTCACTCGGATTACTTGAGAGGATCATGATGCAACACTTCCACTTCAACAGAGACGGTCACGCCGCCGGGGGTGGCTTGCCTGCTCCTCAAAAAGCAAAAGAGAAACACCCCATGACGTTTGGCTACCGGTGAAGCAAGTCAACGAACTGGCCGGAGAGGATATTGCGCGAGTGCACACAGACAGAAGCTTCTTAGCTTTTCGGTCGAAAACTGGGGAAAAAGCGGAAACGGTCCACACTTTTGCGATCTAGGCAATTAACCGAGCACGGGTCACGCGAAGCAGCCCGAAAAGTTCTCCCCAACCGCCCAAATCTCGCCTCAAAAACTCAATACGGCACCGTTTTCAAACAAGAAATCATTCAAAAAGCGGCTGTCCCTCCGACGTTTCCTTGTTTTGACCTCCAATCCAAAAAAAATCTTAAATCGTTTCAAATATTGGACTTACGCCCATCAAAGGCTGCGTAACCGGGGGGAATTCCAAGATTTCTCGGAACAGTTCAAAAAAAGGCTTGCAATGCCGGCACCGATTACATAGATTGGTTGAAGTTGACGGGTTTTAATGTCTTACATCGGAACGCCAATGATTCTTATTTTGGTTTGAGTTCATCCACCGAGCAAAAACGTTCCTGAAGCGGATGAACCTCTATTCCCAAGCGTGTGTTGTTTTTTGACACCGCTGTGAATGACATGAGGTGCCTTGCGTACCTCGCCTTAGACAAGATCTTTTTCTCGCGACCCTCCACGTTGCATTTCAACTTGTATTGTTGTGGCGCCTGAATCGATCCTTCATATGTTTGGGAATTTTGCCTGCGCTGCTGCAGGAACTTAAGCGTTTTTTTAGTAAATCAAATGGTAAAGATTTTTTTTCTAGCCGAGAAGGAAGATTGCAATGCGAAAGATCCAAGTACTCGCCCTGACGTTAGTAGCCTGTGTTGCGTTAACATCCGCCGCCAGTGCAACAACTGTTATCACTTACGACCCAGGCGACGGCAATCTAAATGCTGCAAACGCCGTTGAAGGTATCACCACGCTCGAGATCAAATCGGCGGGTGGAAACTTCATTCCTGCTAATGTAACCGGTGGCATAATTCTGCCTCCGTTCGACACGATCACAGCTAACAAGTTGTTCGTGTTGAAAACAGATGGTTTCAACGACATCAACTTTGGTAACGTTGTAACGCCCGGTTTAAACCTCGACCAACTCGGTGCGGACATGTCGATTGACGGTTCGCTCAAGCAAGGTGGCGGTCTCGCTGGTGACGGTCCTGGCCCCTCGGAAGGTCTTGATATCGTTGTCGTTCCAGAGCCCGGTAGCATTGCCTTGATCGGCTTTGGTCTTCTCGGTCTACTCAGCTTCCGACGCAAGCGATAAGATCGCTGCAAACATGGAAGCCTAGAGTAATGCAAGACGAAAAACGCCCAACCCGAACCGGTTGGGCGTTTTTTTATTGCCACTCAGCAACTCTTTTAACATCCGCGGTTGCTAGGCAACCACGATGTATCGACTCCCAGTCATTTACCTCTGCTTTCCAGCAACTGCAACTCAGAAACTTAAGTCAATTCGTTTCCCGTTGCCCGAAATGATCAACCTGCTGGAACTCTGATCGCGGCAAACCAAGTGGAGAATCTCATCCCGCTTCAAATCAAGTCGGCTGGTGGATACTTTATTCCTGACAATCAAACCCCTGGCGTACCCCTACCTCCGCTCGGTGCGCCCACAGCCAACAAGCTGTTCGTGCTAAAAACAGGCGAGTTTAACGAAATCAACTTCGAAAATGTCGGAACTCCTGGCCTGAAACTCGAGGAGCTGCAGGATGACATGTCCATTTATGACTCGCTGAAATACGGCGGCAGGCTCGCTGGCGACCGGTCAGACCCGTCGAAAGGCATGGTCAGCATGCTGGTACCCAAACCAGGCACTGCCCTTTTCTGCGGTCTGGAACTGCTCGCGTTATCCTGTTTCCGACGCCAGTATTCTTAAAAATGCCGCCGTCTGCCCGGAGCGACAGCGATTTCCCGAAAAACGATTACTAACGTTAACAGGGAATCTGACCGCATCTGTCATTACGTTCTGAATCGACGCATTCTTCAACGGCGTTTGAAATTACGACCAGAACTGACAAACGGGAAAGACCCACTGCATTCCGATGGGCGCCAACCATTTCAGCAATCGAATCGCTGCCAGCTAAGGAACCAGAGACAAGCGGGCGAAAGACATCCCTGCCCAACACGGCAATCAAAGGTGACTGCGACCAGAAATCCGGGCTGAGGACAGTGAAGAGAAGCCAGAAACGAGCGGCAATACCGGCCATTCACGCTTAAAACAAACCGCCAGCTTGGCAACTCTTACTCGAAACCCTTCCGAGGAGCTTTAACGACTGAGGCTCCTCACGAATGGACCTCTTCAGCCAACGAGATGCTTTGCTGATTCGCGACGCCGCTCTGACGAATCAGAACGCACGCCATTTTCCTCGAGCTTTTGCTCAAGCTCCTGAATCTCATCGGCAATATCGTGGTATCGGCCATGGATATCAAAAGCAATCCAGCCTAAATAGACGTTGAAACCAATTGAGGCAAACAGTCCCAACATGGTCAACAATAGCGGCCACCAGCGATCACTGCTCTCCTCCGTCACCGAAGTTACGACGTCCACTTTGGCCGCGAGTTCGTTTTCAGTTGTTGTTTCTTGCGTCCCAGGCAACGGTTGGGAATCACCACTTCGATTTGCAGCGGCTGGATCCGGGTTTTTGACCGGAACAACGGCGGGTATCTCGTTTGGAGGCGGCGAAATATACTGCTGACCCGAGAACGAACCCTGCGTCACTCTGCTTTCAAAACCTACCTCACTCCTCGTCACCGTCGCCCTCGATTGCGGGGCCACATTCAACGGCGGAGCGGGCCCCAAACCCTGGGGTGGACCAGCTCCCACTGACGGATTCGCGGGCAGTCCACCAGAAATCGAATTGACCGATCCACGACGAAGCGGCTCGTTCGCCACCGAGGCAGAAGGCGAGACGATTCCTGCAGGATTCCTTCCTGAAAGGGCTGCTGCAGGCCCAGCAAGATATTTAGTCGGCGGAGGCGGAGGCAGATCGAGCCCATCAGCGCTCCGCAAGGCTGGAAAGCCGGCATGTGATCTGGAAGGCGTACCGGGCGGTGAACGCAAGGCGTTTTCAATATCAGACCAGTCTGTATTGACCGGAACTGCCGCTGGAACACCGGTAATTGGATTGGTCGCCATCACACCGGGCGCTGTTGGGTTTACAGGAAAACCGGGCTTCGGATCCTGAGCAACCGAAACGGTTGGCAAACCCTGGGTGACCGGCGGAGCCTGGTAAACAGGTTGAGCCGCCGGTGCCGACGGTAACTGTCGCGTCACCACCGGACCAGATATCTGAGTCGATTGCCAGCCGCTACCCTCAGCGGCCACGGTACAAATCAGCAGCAGTGCCATCCCGGCCATGCACATCGCTCCTAGCATTTCGCTGTCCCGGCATTTGAAATAAGCCCGGCCCAACGACATCGATTCCGAACAATCCTGACTGGCTTCCCAGATGGTATTCTTTGATAGCGTCCTCTGTAAATACAGATTTTCGCTAGCGGCCTCTAAATAGGCTTCCCATTTGGGAATCTAGCGGGCACTTTAGAAGCCGATGCAGCTCAACCATTCTTGGCATTTTCACTTAATTCAGCGGTTGCAGGCGTGAGCGCGGTTAACTCCTGATTGAGAATATTCAACAAGGCCTGTAAGAATGAAACAACCATCGGCCCCACAAGAATGCCAATCGGCCCCAGCGCCTGCACGCCCCCCAGCACACTCAACAAAGCTAACAAGGGATGTAGTTTCGATTGTCCATGCAGGACGTACGGCTTAACGATATTGTCGGCCATCGAAACGATGGTGGCTCCGTAGATAAACAGGACGATTGCGGCAGGAAACCGCTGCTCAACAAAGGCGAGCCAAAATGCGGCGGGCACCCAGATCGCAGCGGCGCCGACAAACGGAACGAGCGCAAACAACATTGTCAGCATCGTCAGCAAGACAACGGAATCAAGGCCGGCAAAGAAATAGCCCAAACCGGCCAGAAACCCCTGAGCAACAGCAGACAGTAAGGTTGCGAGAACGACCGCACGACTCACCGAATCAAATTCGGTAATCAGCTGTAATTCATAGCGATCATCAAGGGGTGACAAAC
Source organism: Pirellulaceae bacterium (assembly GCA_029243025.1). Lineage (NCBI taxonomy): Bacteria > Pseudomonadati > Planctomycetota > Planctomycetia > Pirellulales > Pirellulaceae > Pirellulaceae bacterium. Next base: position 122,791 of record JAQWSU010000017.1, read on the forward strand.
GCATGAGTGTACGGATCATGCCCGGACCATCCTTAAGAAAATAAAAGATCGAGATCGTCATGATTGCCAAGCCGAGCGCAAAGGAGCCGACAATTGCGGTTGCTTGTCCGGCCACTGAGGTAATAGAGCCTCGCAGCTGCTTCTCAAAGGACGCCCGCAATGTTTCAATCTGTCTTGCATTGGGGTTGGCGAGTTCCGTCAAACCGCCCCAAAAAGTACCTCCCAGCAAATCAATTCGAAAGGAATCGTAGCTCGCTTTGAGTTTCATGTACTGGGTTCGCAAGCCGGCCACCTGATTTATTCCAGCCTGCTGTGCATCGAGATCGGCCTGCCCCCCTGCATCCTTTTCTTGATCCAGCTTTGACGAGATCGGCCTCTCCTCCAAATAAGCAACCGACTCTTCCAACGTTTGGACCATCTCATTCAGTGGTCGAAATGGATCGTCCGGTGCTTGTTGCATTAATCGCCGAACCCTTTGCATCTCAACGGAGTCCTCCGGCGACGCATGCTCCGACAGCTGGGCGGCAATTTTTCCCAACTGCGCTTGCAAGGCTTGAAGTGCATCGCGAACAAATCGCACTTGGTCGACCTCTGAGCCAGAGGTTTCTGCGGGCGACGACAAGCGATCCGGCAAAGCTTTGACTTGCCGAGTGACTTCCTGCAACGCATACGTCGTATCGTTTGGCCGTCCACTGAATTGTGCAAATGGAATACTGAGCCCGACACGCCGCCGAAGCTGTGATAATTGAGCTCCGGTTTTTTCCAACACATCTCCGCTAACGGCATCCAACCCTTCATGAACAGCCAGCGCTAACACGCCACAAAAAGGCACGAGCACAACGAGCAATATGGCGGTGGTGGTCAGCCCAGCTGACAAATACGGGCGTCCTTTAAACCGATAAAAGACCCACGTGTGGACGGGGCGAAAAATCACCGCTAACACGGCGGCCAAAAACAACGGTAACAGGAAGCCAGCCATGACACGGTAAAGAAGCCAGCCCGTCACGATGATGATGACGAGCAAAATAATCAAAGATATCCAGCGTGACATTTGTACTGATCTCATAGGCAAAGGGGCCGGGTGGCTGCGGACAACATCTTTGGCGATGAACGTAGCAAGCAGGATTCAACCGCACCAGCCTAGTATGGAAAAGTCGGAAAGATCTCACAACCTGAAGATCATCTTGTCGGTATAACTCAAAGAGGCCACAATACGCCGGTTGGCAAACAAGAAAAGAATCCATCCCGGCATTTCTGCATACTCAGAAATCAAGGCAGCAAATCGGTTTGAATAAACGCAACTTAATCGCTGCATTTCGTTTCACCGTTGCCGCGATTGTCCTATTCTTTCTTTACCGGGCGGTCCAGGACGCATGTCAAAAGCTGACGACTGAAGACGGTTTTTCGTTGAGTGAGATTCGCCTGCATTGGTTAGCGGCTGCCGGCCTATTCTATTTCGTTGGCTTGATACCGATGGCGATCTACTGGCATCGGATGCTGCACGCTTTCGGGCAATCACCCACTTTGATGCAAACGCTTTCAGCCTTCTATCTCGGGCATCTCGGAAAGTACGTTCCGGGCAAAGCCATGGTGGTTGTAATTCGAACCGGTTGCCTGAAAAAAGCCAAAGTGAATGCAACCGTTGCTGCAGTCAGTGTTTTTGCCGAAACGCTCACCATGATGGCCGTCGGCGCATTCTTGGCGGCGGCGATTCTAACAGTAAGCTTTTTGGATCAGCGATGGTTAATCGTCTTGGCCATCGCCTTGATGACCTTGTCAGGTGTGCCGACCTGGCCACCCGTTTTCCGCTGGCTGGTCAAGCGACTTCGAGTAACAAAGATTGAACCAGAACTCGAAGCGGCGTTGGAAGGGTACACCGTACGCCTCACGCTGTTTGGCTGGCTGGCAAACGGAATTGGCTGGTTCGTTCTGGCGCTAAGCCTCTGGGCAGTCCTGCAGGCCATCCCGCTGGATCCACCCCTTGAATCGTTACCGGAAATTTGGTTCCGCTTAACGGCTGCGATCTGTTTAGCGGTTGTAGCGGGCTTTTTGTCACTCTTGCCGGGAGGCATTGGTGTTCGAGAAATCGTACTTGACGAGTTGATGGTCGAGCCATTCGGCCGTTTGGCGGCGATTGTTTCAGCTGTTTTGCTTCGTTTAGTCTGGCTGATGACGGAGGTCTTGATATCGAGTATCCTGTATCTATGGATGAAATTACGCTCAAACTGACGAACTGCTTGATTTCATTCGTAAAGGTGCAGCGCCGATCCCCCCTTTCTTTTTCCGTGGCCAATGCTTTTCCCACCGACTGGCCATTAACAAATTGATGAATCAGTGAGGCCCGTTGTCATGCTATCGATCGTGATTCCCGTCCTGAATGAAGACGAGAGTTTAGTTCGCCTGCATGCCGAATTATTGGATGTCGCGAGACAGCATGGATACGAACTCGATATCATCTTCATCGATGATGGTTCGACCGACAATTCCTGGCAAGTCATCAACCAGCTTGCGACAAGTGACCGACAGGTTCGCGGCATTCGCTTTCGCAGAAACTTTGGCAAAGCTGCTGCTCTCAGCGTAGGATTCTCGGCGGCCCGAGCAGACTTGGTCATGTCGATGGACGCTGACTTGCAAGACGATCCCCGTGAAATACCTCGCATGCTGAAAAAGATCGGTGACGGCTTTGACGTTGTCACGGGCTGGAAACGCACGCGACATGATCCGTGGCACAAGGTCATACCATCTCGTGTCTTCAATTGGATGGTAAGTCGAATGACGGGCGTTGTGCTGCACGACCACAATTGCGGCTTCAAATGTTATCGTCGCGATGTCTTTCGAGAATTGCGACTCTACGGCGAGCTACACCGGTTCGTTCCTGTGCTGGCTGCTGCACGCGGATGGCGTATTGGGGAAATTGAAGTCAATCATCGCCGGCGACAACACGGCTATTCGAAGTACGGACTGCTGCGGATCCCCAAAGGATTCTTGGATCTTTTGACCGTCAAATTCCTGACGGGATTTGGCCAACGCCCTCAGCACATGCTGGGTACCTTAGGGCTTGGCTTTTTCTTCTTGGGATCGCTCGGTATTGTCACGTTGACTTTAGCCTGGATCGTGACGCGGCTTATCCCGGGAAGTGAGAACGACGTCCACCTGACGGATCGAGCGATTTTCTTCTATTCGCTTGGCTCCGCAATCCTGGGTGGCCAGTTGATGTCGATCGGATTTTTGGCTGAACTGATGACCGCTTTTCACGGCCGCGAGGTCGACACCTATTCGGTATCTGACCGTGTTGGTGGCGAATCGAGCTGGCGATTGAGTGATGATCGAGCCAGACGTGCAATTGAACCAAGTACGCCTCCCACTCGAGATTTGGCAGGTGGGCCGCACATCCCTCTGAGAAAGCAGAGCGAATCGTCGCAGCAAAAAAATGAGTGACGAATTTGAGGAACACAATTCGCTTCGTTATGCCATCTACGCTCTGCTGATTGTCATTACGATTTCGACAACAACGGCCCGCATTCTTTCCGCCTGCGCACCCGATCGCCTGACTCCATTTTTCAGCGCAAATGACCGCAGTCGCTGGTCAACAATAAGTGCGATCGTCGATCATGGCACCTTTGAAATCGACGAAGTTCGCAAGCGTCCCGGTTGGAAATCAATCGACATGGTTCGACACCCAGGAGCCGATGGCAAAGAACATTACTACTCCAGTAAGCCGCCTCTTTTCCCAACCTTACTTGCTGGGGAATACTTCCTGATCCGCAACATTTTCGGCGCAAACCTACAAGAGGACACCTTTTATATCGCTCGCATCATGCTCGTCCTAACCAACGTCATTCCGATCTTGGTCATGCTGCTACTGATCATTCGCTGCGTCGAGTTGGAGGGGCGCACTGATTTTGGACGAATCTTTGTCGTCACTTGTGCTTGCTGGGGCACCTTCCTGACCACGTTTTGCATCACGCTTAACAACCATTTGCCTGCAGCCATCTGCGTGATGATCTGCGTGTTCTGCCTGTTTTCCATCTGGCGCAGCGAAGCGGCTCATCCAATCTATTTCGTGGTCAGCGGATTTGCAGCCGCGTTTGCCGCAGCCAACGAATTACCGGCACTCTCCTTTTTAGCCGTTTTCGGAGCCGGCTTGTTCTGGCTCTCCCCTAAGAAAACTCTCCTCGCATTCCTTCCTGCAGTGGCCCTGGTCGCGATCGCTTTTTTTGCTACGAACTACGTCGCTCATCAAAGCATCCGCCCTCCCTACGCACACCGTAACCCGGGCGACAATTGGTACGATTACCCCGGCAGCTACTGGATGACTCCTCGCGAAGGCGTTGACCGCGGTGAATCTTCCCGAGCAATCTATGCCTTTCACATACTAGTCGGACATCACGGCATTTTTTCGTTAACCCCGATCTGGATTCTGAGCTTGATCGGCATTTGCAATTGGATCCTACAACGCGATGACCTCATGAAGCGGGGAGTCGCGGCTGGAACTGTGTTGCTAATGGTTGTTTGTCTGACCTTTTATATTTTGCGGCCAGAAATCGACCGCAACTATGGCGGTGTGTCCAGTGGATTTCGCTGGATGTTTTGGTTCATTCCCCTGTGGTTAATCACAATGATTCCCACTGCTGACTGGTTAGCTGATCGTCGTAAGGGGCGTTGGCTCGCCATGGGACTGCTGGCTATCTCAACCCTTTCGGCACAGTTCGCAGCTGGCAACCCTTGGTCACATCCTTGGATCTATCAATACCTGACAGCAATTGGCTGGGTTTCGAACTAGAGCAAAAATAAAACATGACGATCAATCCTTACCAGACACCCCAAGAAACGGAGGTCTCGCTCCAGACAGTTTCGGCAAAGATGAGTCACCACGGCGTGGGAAAGACATTGCTGCGTTGGAACATCATTTGCGGAGTGAGTTCTATTCCAAGCTTTTTACTCGGGATAAATTTCTGCGAGACATCGACTGCCATCGGCGCAATGCTCGTCGGCATCTTGCTGTTTGCACTTGCCTACACCTACCTCGATCTTCGTCTGTTTCGATCCTGGAGAACCAGCAATCCAGCCTTTCGACGAGCGATGCTGACAAGCTTTGGCGTGCGACTCACAGCTTCAGCCCTGTTTCCCATCGGCGTCATGGCCGATGTGTGGACAGGACTAATCAGCGTCACAATTGTTAGCTATGCGTCCCAAACGCTGAGAGGGATCAATATATTTCCCGGGTATGGCAACAACACCCAGTCGGTTAGCAGTGTCGTCGGAATGGAACCAATCGCAGTCGGTCTATGCACCGTGCTTCAAGGAATCTTCCTCAGCATCATCCTGTTTACATTCATGACGATCATTTATTACGTACTGCTTTTCTTCGGTTTCTCGGCGCAGACGCAAACATCGAACGGTCACGAAACAGATCAGCAGCCGTTTTTGAGCGAAACTTGACGGCTGCGACGCCCCTCCTCAATGCAAACTTTTTCTTCACGCGCCAACCAACCTACCGCTTGCTGCACTAAGTCTCGGGGTGCCCCGACAGTACGCACAAGTTTCGCTAATGACATCGGACCTTCGCTGTGCAACACGTTCCAAACAACGCCGGCCGTTTCACCAATTTGGTCAATGACCGTGCAAGAATCCTGCAACGAAACTGAATCGGAAGTTACCGTAGACATGGAAAACTGACTCCTCGCGATTCCTTGGATCATAACGATTCAACAATCCATGCGTCGCCTAAAATCACTCCCCAGATTTGAAGCCAGAAAACGATCATCGACGTCGCAACCCGAGTCGACTGCCACAGCGAAAAGATCCGCTCGACAACGACCCGAAGTGTATCCAGGACGGAGCCCATGAGGCAAGCTCAATCGGGCGCCTAACTCTCCCAATCTACGTCGCCGTATCGACCTCGCAAGAAACTGAGCGAAATTGCGTCAAAAACGGCCCGCAATTGATCAAAATCCCGACTTTCTGCCTGATAGAGGAGGACTTGAGAGGTATCTCCCCCTTCTGCCGCGAGAATTTGGGCAGCAATCAACAGATCCAGACAGCAAAAATGGATTTCATAGCCGGTGAGCGTTCTTCCCTCGACAATCCGTTCGATGGGCTCCGCCTCGAACTCTTCATATTCAGCCCGCATCGTTTCGAGCACTTCGGCCGCCATTTGAGTCGGATCCCGTCGATCTTCGCTCACCGACCAAAAAGCACCGTCGGGACTGTGCACTGACACGGAGCGAGGCAGCTCGGGCTCCTTGTCCCCTGAAACCTCCCAGTTATCCGGGTAGGCGAATTGAATTCCCATCTCACTAAATTCAGCTGTCATTGTCAGCACCTCGCAGCAAGCAATTCATTTTCTGTATGGTATCCCGGGCTTCCAATCAGGAGAAGGAGGCACCGGTGCTGTGAGCGATAGTCGTCCCATGCGCCATTGCCGTTTTCCCGTTGTGCTGCTATCGTTCGCCACGTTTCGGTGAATTTTGAGTGTTTCGTAAATTCATCAAGCCACGATCCAGATCCGGTTCGAACGATCCGATGATAGAACGAACGGACAAAAGGCGAGTCGCCGACACGACGATTTTCATCCTTTTTTCATTTTCGAGAATCGAGAAAACAGTCAACATCTTCGGCGGAAAAACGCACGATTCATGAACTCGACCTGGAATCATCGCCTGACAAGTTGGCTATTCCGCAGCGCGGCTTGCTGGCTAGGTCTTCTGCTATTGATGGGGTGTGCCAGCCTGCGCCCGCGGTCGCCAGTCGAGCGGGATGTCCTGCTGGCCAGGCAGCTATCTCAACAAGGGCTTGATGCACTGGACCGAGGTCAGATTAAACAAGCCGAAGATCATTTTTCCGAAGCGCTGGATCGTTGCCCTGCCAACATCAATGCTCGCTGTCACTTGGCCGATTGTCTCTGGAAACGAGGAGAGAGCCTGAATGCGATCGAACAATTGTCTGATGCTTTGGCCATCTCAGAGCATGACGATACCCAAATCTTGATTCGACTCGGGCAAATGAAGTTCGATGTGGGAGAAAACGCCGAGGCGCAAAAACTCGTCCACCGGGCATTACAAGCATCCCCGGAAGCCCCGGCTGCTTGGCAACTGGACGGAGCAATCAAACATAAACGAAGCGACTGGCCGCAAGCCCTCGCAAGTTACCAACGCGCCTTGTCCTATCAACCCAACGACGCAGAGACACAGCTGGCGGTGGCGGAAATCTATGCCGATCTTCAAAGGCCTGGTCGGACGCTGTCGACCCTGGACCGCCTTGAGCAACGAGTCGTGCCGGTTCAACACAGGCAACGCATGCTGACACTGAAGGGGCATGCCTTGCACGGCCTGAGCCGTTATGAAGAGGCAAGCGACGCACTTCTTGCCGCGATTGAGGCCGGTGAACCATCCCCCGAACTGCTTGCCAGTCTGGCAGAAACTCAGTTTGAAGCTGGCCAGTACCAGCAAGCCCGTCAGACAATTCGTCACGCGTTGCCAGTGGTAGGACCAGAACAAACCGCATTATTGCAGCGACTGATGACAAAAATTGCTGCGAATGAGCATGCAGGAGGGAATCGTGTGCGTTAAGGGGCTTCCTTTGACCACTGATGAACCCACCCTCCTAACGATTGTGATCGCCAGCCGATGATCACGTTGATCTTTTTTTGACTCTCAGCGAATGAAAACGTAGGTTTTCGTACACAGCACCTCTAGGATTACTTGCAAGGGATAAAGCTATGGCAGATGCGACGATTCCATCGACTCCAGGCTTCGTAGACCGACGAAACTACGGCTCCAAAACAGTTGCCCCGGTTGTCGAGCGACGCCAGTTCACCAACAGTCATTCGGATTTGTCGCCAAGAGCCCGTGAATTGGCACAAGCCATTGACGAGTACAAACTTCACCATCGACGCCGCTTCATCACCTACGAAGAAATGCTTGCCATCATTGAGGAACTTGGATACCAAAAGTCTCAATCGGTCGTCGGAAGTTGCTAAACAGTCGAAACGATCGATCGTTTCACACAATCAGTCCCACTTATCGCGTGGGACTGACTTCGCGCAACAAGATCTCCACCAGCGATTTTGCGTTAAGCAAGCCGGTGGTGCGACCTTCATCGTCCACCAACCGCGCAAGCAGCTGATCCGCATCCTGCAACCGAGTTAAAGCTGAAATGGGCGTCTCGGTATTCGGAATCTCAAGCAGCTCTTGTACGCTCTCAATCGCCTCTCCTGGATCCAATTTCAGATCGAGGATATCAACGTAGCCAATTACACGACGTCCACGGGCTTCGGTGACCAGGATCGTGGGAGTCCTTTGCCGGTTTGCCAACCGATAGGCCTCGCGTTTGGCAGATCCGATATGCACCGAGGGAAATCGGGTTGCCGCCGTGGAAAAACGCTGAAGCGGTTGCATAGCCATTGACATCATCGCTTGGGCTAATTGTCGCTGAGCCGGACGGAGGATGCCAACTTGATGGCCTTCGTCGAAGACGCGTTGTAACTCCTTACGAGCGAGCGAGAGTTGCAACCGTTCAGCCGACTCGCCTAACACATAAGTTAAAGCGCGCCCCAACAACCAAAGTACCGCTGAAACCGGCATAAAAAGGACGGCACAAAAAACGAACAGTGGGCCCGTCAAGGAGAGCAAACGGTTGGGAGCTTGGAAAAACAGGTTCTTCGGGAGCAACTCGCCATACACAAATACAAGCGGAGAAAAGACAATCGGCGCCACCACCGCCACCCAATCTGATTCTCCGAAGTAGCGAGTGCTGGCTAATACGATTGCCAAGGAGGTTAAATAGTTGGCCAGATTGTTTCCGATCAGCGTGGTCGCGACGAACAACGACGGATTATTTGTCAGCCATAGCAAACTTCTTGCCGTCAAATCGCCGCTCATCGCATCCATCGTCAGCCGAACACGAGTCGCCCGATAGAACCCTGTTTCAGATCCACTGAAAAATGCGCTGAGAAAAACCCCCACCAAAAACAGCACGACAGCGAAAATCATGCCTGCCCCTCCTGCTCATCGACGCGAGTCAACTCAACAGCTATTTGACCATCCACTTGAATTTGCACGACCTGAAAAGAGAATGGCCCCCATTCACATTGATCACCGGCCTCGGGCATTCGTTGTAATGATTCTTGCACGACACCTGCGACAGTGACAAAAGAAGTATCCGGAAGCTCCACTTGGAAAAATTCTTCCAGCGCGCGAAGATTCGTAAGTCCCGACACTTGCCACAAAGCTTCAGCAATTTTCTCGATTGGCTGACGCTTCAATATCCGCTCGCTCCGACTGGAACGAGTTGTGAAAGCCACGTCAAGAATGTCGCGTCGCGTCATGACACCGATCGTCTCACCTAATTCATTCACGATCACGGCAACATCACACTGACTCGTTTCCATTCGCTGTAGCACATCGGCAACCGTTGTACACCAAGGCACATAGACCGCCGGTTGAGCGTAACGTTCTAAGTGTTCCTCGTGAACCTCAAACATCGATCTCAACTCTAACGCTGAAACGATCTCATCGCTGTCCATTTCGGTGATAAAAAGATAACCACTTGGTGGCAACTTCTTCCGAACACTAGCCAAGCTGACAGGCGGACGAAATGTCACGAGCAGCGAGCGAGGCCGCATGCATTCGTCAGCACGGAGGTCAGATAACGAGACAACATTGCGTAGCACATTCCGTTCTTGTTCAATCAATTCCGCATTGTCGGTAGAAATCTCAATCGCGCGTGCCAAATCGGTGACCTCCAAATAAGGCTCGGCCTCGAACGTTGGCCAAATTAGGCGACGCGAAAGCAGATTAATCACCCGTAACGTCGGCATTAAAGGATCAACTACCTTGACTGCTGCAGAGAGAGGCACGCTGATTAATGCAGAAATCGCTCGTGCTTTCAGCACCGCGAAACTCTTCGGCAACATTTCACTCAGGAAGATCATCGACAGCAGAGCGCCGACGGTAAACATCAGCAACGCCGACTTCCCGACTCCAACCTTGTCCAAACGAAACCCGACGAGTGAGGCAAGTGCAAAATAGACAATGTTGACCAACAGATTCCAGAACAGAACGGCAGTCAGCAGACGATCCGGATCCTCCAACAAATCGGCAGCCAATCGCTGAGCTCGATTGCCATTTTTCAGAGCGGAGCGTTCAGGTGCTCGCAACGAAAACAAAGCTGCTTCACTGGCGGAGAAAAAGGCCGAAAAACCTATCAACACCGTCATCGCAAAGAGCAGCGGAGCAGATTCCAGCAAGGCACTTAAGAACGTCACGACGTTTTTACGCTAGGCAAAGGCTGCACTAGGAATTCCATTCACTAAAGTCAGCTAATCGTCGGCGACACCATTACGGCCCATCGCAAAATCAAACTCCGACAACGCCGGAATCATCATCGCCGCGGTTGTAAACATATAAGCGACAGCCATCACGAGAAAAACCGCCAGCGTCAAATCCAACAGGTAACTCGTTATCGCATAGAACGTAGCGAACGGCAACAAGAGAGATGCCGCCAAGATCGCAGGAGATGGATTCCGTGCCCCCAAAGAGACGTAAAGCCCCACGCCACCTCCCAAAATAAATGCCAGGAACGGTGCCAATTGCACATGAAACGACCCGCTAAAGGAGATCATCATCAAGATACACGTGTTTATCCCCAGAAACAAAAAGAACACGGTTCCCAAGCTGACCCCAATCGCCGCCCGCGAATTGGCGTAGGTCATTCCACAATGAATTCCCAGCACCGCGACGAATAGATCCATCACGATCAGGCCACCCACCACGTAACAGAAATTCTCGGCAGTGAGCGTCCCCGTCCAAAGCAGATAGCCACACAGAGCCATTGGCAGTAAAACCATTTCTTTCGTGACCCAGAATATGCCTCCAAGCTTACCAAGCAAGAATTCAGCAGGAGCCAAATCTGTCACCAACAACAGATCGAGTGATCGCCCATCACGCTCATTGGTAATCGACGTTACCGCCAAAGCATTGATCACAACCAGACTGACAACAAAGAAGGGAACAAGGGGACGCACAACGGCCGGGAACACCGATTGTTTGGCATCCGAAAATCCACCACCGATCGGCTGCGAATCGATCCAAAACAGACTTGTCGCTGCGAGTACGAACAAGATCGCGTAGGCGATACGAATCACAATCACTTTACGGCCGTAGGCCCAAGTGCAGATTTCTCGCCACAAGATCGGATTCGTCCAGACTGCCCGATAGGGCTGCTTTCCGCGTTCTCGCAGTTGCGAATCGACATGACGTGTTCGTGCCTGATCCGCTTTCACTTCCCTTTCTCCTTGAGCAATATCGTGCTCCGCGCCCCAAATGCTTTCTTGAGGATCATCAGAGGCAGTTCGCTGACGAATTTCGCGAGAAGGATTCCAAACCCGAACGCGCCAAATAGCCAGGCCGTTCAAACCGAGGCCAACCGAAAACGCGCACCCAACAAACACCATCACGGGATTGTCGAGTAGGTTTTCGATGCCAAGATCAGCGCCTGGCCGAGCCGCCGCCATCACCGCTCGGAGGGGACTCAGCCACGTCGAAATCACCGACACATCAACACCGCCGATCGCCTCTCCCGCAATACCAGCACCAATTACCTCACAGATAATCAACCAGAAAACGAGCAACAACGCAGTCAACGCAAGGGTTTGAAAGGTTTTTTCTCGCCAAAGAGCCAAGGTCGACCCCAGACTCCCCGCAGCAAAAGCCGCCACAAGAGTGACCGTAAAGACACGACCCACTTGCGTGAAGGAAATCCCACCAAATAAAACGGCCAACGCAAATACGGGCAATCCGGCCAACAACATCGAAAAAACATGCAATAGGCTTGCAAACAACTTGCCCAATACCAATTCACTGCTGTTCAATCGCGTCAAAAGCAAAAGGATGAGTGTTTTGCGATCCTTCTCCTGAGCCACGGCACTCGCCGTCGAAAAGGCCGCCAGAAAAACGATCATCGCCAGTTGCAAGGGAGCCAGAATTTGCATCAAGATGCCGCCGAATCTTGCCATATCGCCCACGGTCGTGATTGTTTGCGTGCCGGTCAATATCAGCCACGCTGTACACATGACACCAAAGAGCACGCCGGCGTAAACTGATCGGGACAGAAACAGCCGCGCTCGCCGCGGCGACGTGACAAGTTCGCGAGTGAAGACAGGGCCAACTAGCAAGACAACACCGATTCGAAGCAGAAGTGAACAAAACTTGCAAATGCCGAATCGAGCGTTCTCAGTTCAGAGCGCCCATCTCAGCGTGCCCGTCCCATTCGACCGGCAGCTTCATTATAGGTCGTCGGTAAGATTCGCTGAATAGGTGATCTCAAAACCGCGTCAGATGAAACAAGATTTGCGTCGTCAATGGCAAATCGCTACGATGAAACACGAGCGCTATGTCGCGATAGTTCGTAGCGTCACCGTAGGACAGAAGAGACCGGGGGGGAACCAAATCATCGTCCTAAAACGACGTAAGGTTTCTTCTAGCTGAATCCCGAGAGGCCCTCAAAGGTAACCTAATGAGCAATTCTGCTCACGGATCTGATTCCAACATCCCCGTCGTTTGCTCACTCTGCGGTACGCGAATGCATGTCGCCGAAAGTCAAATTGGCCATCAAATCCGATGCCCTGACTGCCATACAAAGACATTGGCGAAACAGCCACCTCAACCCGTCGCAACGCCTGAACCGAAGTATTCAGGCGATGAATATCAATTGCAAGCTAGCGAAAGCCAGACCGGCAACCAAGATACCCACAGCTACACCAAGGTTGTTTGTCGGGTCTGCGAAACAAAAATGTCGGTTCGTGTCGAACACGTTGGCAAACGGGTCAAATGCCCAGATTGCGATACGGCCAATCTGATCAAACGGCCGCCTGTCAAAAAACCTGACTTCCAAATGCCCAACGCAAGCGAGCTGACTCTTGAATCAGCCCCGCCGCCGATCCAATCGAAGCAAAAACAGATTGCGGATCGGCTTATGGCAGAGGCCCGAGAACAGGAAGAAGAAAAACAATCCAGCCACCCTCAACCGAATTCACCGGTCGAGACCAAGCTGCTGCCATTCGTATTTCGCATGCGGATCGTACCGTTTTGGATCGGGCTTTCAGCAGGCATCCTTGGCTTGTGGGGCTTGGTCGACATCACCAATTCTCTAATGACGAACATTTCACTCGCATCCATCATTGCCATCTTCACGATGATCTTGACCGGGTCGGTGGCCTTGATCATTGCCAGCATTGCCATCCCCCAGCTCATTTCAATCATTTCATTTACTTCCCAGGGGTACGATCGAATTCCGTATTGGCCCAGCCAGGATTTACCCGACCGCGCATGGGCGGTCATGTTCGCGGTCAATGCCACCGCCATGGCGGCTGCGCCTGGCATGCTCCTCGCCACATTTCTGGCTCCCTTAGGAATTCCGCTCTGGGCAGGTCTTTTGCCGTTTCTGTTCCTTTTTCCTTTTATCGTTTTGTCGATGATGGAAGCTAATTCAGCATTCATCCCCTACTCGGCAAACGTCAAAAAACAGTTTGCAACCCATCGTCGCGGCTGTCGCCAGTTCTATCTGCGGTCATGCGGACTCGGGGCCATTTTCGCTTTTGCAATTGCTTCTGTTTGGCTGTTGCATCCACTACTAGGTCGCCTGACATTCGCCGTCTGCTTTTCCATCTACGCGGCCATCTACGCACAACTCCTGGGACGTCTGGCCTGGATCCTCGGAGAACCGGAAGTTGCGGATGGCATCCAGGCTCTGAATGCCGAATTGGAATCAGCCGATTAACAGCTGATCAGTTCGTCAGGGCCTGCTCAAGTGCTCATCAAAAAACGCCCACAGGGCATGGCGATTTCCAGCGGTATGGAATCCGGGTCCACCGTGCCCTGCACCTTTGATTCGTCGCAGCTTCGACTCGACACCGGCGGCCTGAAGTGAACGATGAAGTAATTGACTCTGATGGAACGGCACCAACGGATCACGGTCACCGTGCATGATGAGAAAAGGGGGGTCGTCGGATGTCACATAGGTAATGGGACTCGCGGCGTGAACCCGGTCGGGATGATCCTGAATCGCACCTCCCACAAGCTGCGACTCCGGGGAATTTGCGGCGTCATGATCAAGACGGTTGGGGACAGGTGCGTGGGCGTTCATCTGCAGAAAGTCAGTCGGACCAAACCAATCACAGACAGCTTGGACACGACTTGATTGATCAAGGTGATCACCAGCAACTTCCAGGGATTTCACCCCATCCGACGTTCCCAATAAGGCCACAAGATGTCCACCCGCCGAACTCCCCCAAACACCGATCCGATCAGGATCCAAACCATACTGCCTCGCGTGAGCACGCAACCATCGGATCGCGGCTTTACAGTCTTGAATTTGTGCCGGAAACAAGGCTTCCTGTGAAAGCCGATACTCGACGCTCGCCAGAGCATAACCGTGCTTGACCACCTCCCGCACGCGAGCCTTAGACAACCGTTTGCTTCCCTGCCGCCAAGCGCCCCCATGAACCCAAACAATTATCGGGACAGGTAATTCGGCGTCGGGAACGTACAAATCCAGGCGAAGATTACGGCTCGGCGAGGTCGCGTAGACCCGATCGAGATGGGTCTTGAAATCACGATCCGACAAAGCTTCACCGGCTTCTTGTCCGCCGCACATTTCGGCGATTTGAAAGACAAGCATCATGGCCACAACAATTCGGAAACGGTTTTTCACAGTACGTTCTCCCGGACGAACCTGACCCCATGACGTTGAATGACGCGTCAGACCCAATTCTAGCAGGTTTTACCTTACGACAGCCCGGTTTCCCGAGCTCGCTCCGCGGCCAACTGATGGTTTTTCGCAGAAAGTAGCATGCTAAACTTGAGCACCAGCCGCGTGCGATCCACCGCAGTCGATGAATCGCCTCGGCTTTCGATTCGGCTCTCACGTCGGACAAGTGAGAATGAGTCGAAGCAGGCGTGGCCCCTCAACTTACGGCGCCACCTCTGCGATCCAACCAGTCGTTAATCACCAACGAGAAAACCACCCCGGCGTCATTGAACGAGCTACTTTCGACCCACTAGGAATCCAGCATGTTATCGCGTTTCGCAATCGGCATCACTTTACTTTTTTCTAGCCTCAATCTGATCGCTTACGGTCAGCAAGAAGCGAAATCTTCCTCCAACAAGCCCCCGGCCAAAGAAGCGCCGAAAGAAAAACTAAAAACGACGGAGCACACGGTCAAGATCGCCGGCAAAGAGATCAAATACACAGCGACCGCTGGTCAACTAGTCATGAAATCGGATGACGGCAAGGCCAAAGCCAATGTGTTCTTTGTCGCTTACACACGTAATGGCACATCCAATCTGGCTGAACGTCCCATTTCATTTTGCTTCAACGGCGGCCCGGGATCCTCCTCCGTCTGGCTCCACATGGGAATGCTCGGACCTCGAACTGTGAAGTTTCCGGCGGATGCAACTCCCCTCAAACCTCCCTACCGGGCAGAGGACAATCCGTACTCACTCCTCGATGCGACCGACCTAGTATTCATTGACCCGGTCAGCACGGGCTACAGCCGACCGGCGAACGATGAAAAAAAGAATCAATTCCATGGTTTCCACGAAGACCTCCGAAGTGTTGGACAGTTTATCCATGATTACACGACTCGCTTCCAACGTTGGAGCTCCCCCAAATATCTTATCGGTGAGAGTTACGGTGGGTTACGAGCTGCAGGCTTAGCCGGACAGCTACGGGATCGTTACAACATGGAACTGAATGGAGTCGTACTCATTTCGGCCGTTGTCGATTTCTCAACTTTGCGTTTTAGTACGAACAACGATTTGCCATACATCCTGTTCCTGCCCTCGTACACTGCAACCGCATGGTACCACAAGGCACTACCAGCAGATCTGCAAAAGCTGTCGCTCGATGAACTCCTCAAACAATCCGAAGCGTTTGCCATTGGCCCTTACGCATCCGGTCTGCTGCAGGGAGACGCAGTAGCCGAGGCTGAACGCAATTCCCTGATCGAACAATTTTCGCGACTGTCCGGTTTATCAAGTGAATACGTCGAACGATCGAATCTCCGTGTTTCGATGAGCCGATTTGGAAAGGAACTGCTCCGTGACCGCGGACTTACCATCGGTCGCTTTGATAGTCGTTACACAGGAATCGACCGTGACGACGCAGGTGAACGCTACGAATACGACGCAAGTGGAGCGGCCTTTTTTGGACCGTTCACAGCCGTCATGAACGACTATCTCCGCAGTGAGTTAGAGTACGAAGACGACCGAGTGTATGAAATCTTGACTGGGAATGTTTTCCCCTGGAGCTACAACAGTTTCGAGAACCGCTACGTCGACGCATCAGAAATGCTAAGACAGGCGATGATCGCAAATCCGCATCTCAAGCTGTTCGCCGCCTGCGGATATTACGACCTGGCCACACCTTTTTTCGCGATGGACTATACCATCAACCATCTGGGGCTTTCACCCGTTCGAACGGGCAATATAACACAGACCTATTACCCAGCGGGTCACATGATGTACGTCCATGAGCCTTCCATGAAACAGCTGAGAGCTGACTTACTCAAATGGTACGCGAAATAACAGTTTCTCGCCGCTCTGAGAATGCATCGGGATGGTCGAAAGAGAATCTGCGTTCTCTTTTACAACCGACCAAAAGCGAGCAGAGCCAACTTGTCACCTCATCGGCATTACCCGGCTCCAAAAGCTCCCATCACGAATTGACAACCTAAAATCGCGCTGCTGGCCCTCACCTATCCCACGTCAATCCTATCCCACGTCAATCCTATCCTGGGATCGGTCTCTGCCGTGTTCTCAGCGTGCCAAATCGCCGACGTATGATCATTTACGTCGCCTCGATATTAAACCTCAACCATGTGCAGCATTGCCTCACAAATGCCGCTGGCAGTTCGAGACCAACAGCCGTTGAGAAAAGCGTTTCAGCGCACCTCTTTCCGGTGTAAAAGCAGCCACTGCATTGGGGCTAAGGAGTTCACCTTTCTGCTCCAACTTCCCCCTAAAGCGTCCCTTTCAATCTCGAGTAAAAATCAGGGACCACAAATGCGAACAAGCATTCTTCCTGGGCTTGAGTACGGCCGAAACAGACAGGTAACGCATTTCGCATTCTCCTACGGAAACTAATTAAATCACTACAATCCCCCGGAAACCGTTTTTCAAACACATGCTCCACCAAAAGAGCGGTTTCCCGCCAACGACGACACATGAGTCCGCTCTATTCGACCTACATTTTCGACAGAACACGTCTCTTGGGGTTCGCAAATAGAAAACTGTTTCATCGGCTACACCTAACGATGACTGAACCGTTTATCGAACACAAAACGAGCCTGTCAAATAAACTCATGAACGGTCTCTTAAACCGGATACTTGGATTTAATTCGGATTCGCGAGCAATCCTTGTAGATTCGAAACAGAGCCTCACCCCCATCGAAATTTCAAGGGCAATCGCGCGGTGTCGCTATCTAATTCACCAAGAACACCCGGGAAAGCGATTGGCTATCGTTGGAGGGTCATCGGTTGACTTCTTTATCTGGTTGCTTGCTGCCTGGTTTGAAGGAAAATCGGCGATTCCAATCGACAGGAGTTTTCCCGCGGAGCGACGTAGTTTCCTCTTAAAATATGCCGATGCAGGGGAAGTGAGCAACTTACCCGTGCGTGGCGAAGCGAGAAACGCTCCACCGCATGATTGGGACGACACTGACGAAGTAATCGTCCTCTTTACGAGTGGGACAACCGACCAGCCCACAGGATGGTCTATCCATGCCGGCATCCTGTTGGCAGATCAAACGCTGAATCAGATCCCCTTGATGAACGTGTTGCATTGGTCATCGATTTCGCATTCCCAATCCTCCTACCATGTGGTTTCCCTCTCTCACGGCAAACGTGTTACCTGTGTCGCGAACGACGCATGGATGGATAACCAAAAGATGTTGGAAATCATTCGAAAATGGGATGCCGAGCTGGTTTTCTGCACCCCGTCCTACGCAAGTATTATCGCGCAGAATGACGAGCCCTGGCTGAAAGAAGTCAAGACCTACCTCTACGGCGAAGTGGCCAATCTGGATCTCGTCAAAAGCTTGAACGCGACGAATCTCTATGGACAAACCGAAGGTCCAGGTGCCTGGATGGCAATCCAAACTCCGCAAGGAGATTGGACTCCAGAACCCGACTACAAGCTTTCCATCTACGAATGTAATTCAGATCTGGAAGTCAACGACACGGGCGTGATGGGTCACCTCGTTGCGAAATCAGGAAAATGGTTAGCATCGAAACAGATCGACAGCCTTTCGCCCATCGCGTTACCTTTCGATACAGGAGATTTAGCAGCGTGGACGTCCCTCGACCCACCCCGCTTCCAACTGCTGGGGCGTTCAAATCGGACCTGCAAAATCCGAGGATTCCGAGTCGACCTAGCCGAAATCGAAGCCAAGCTGACATCGATCGGAAGCGATGCAGCGACGGTGCTTCTGAAAGATGACAAGCTGGTTGCCTACGTCACACCCGATGAACTCGATGTGGGTCGCCTCCGGACAACACTGGCGAAGTCCTTGCCTCACTACATGATCCCGTCCGTCATACAACCAGTCTCCGCACATCCCTTGATGACCAATGGAAAGGTCGACACTAGTTCGCTCCCCGAAATAAAAATCCAAACCGATTACGTCGCTCCAATCACACAAGCAGAATCAACAATGTGTGATTTATGGCAAGAAATCCTCGACGTCGAGCGAGTCGGCACCCACGATGACTGGCACTCGCTCGGTGGAAACTCACTCACCGCCATGTTACTCGCCCAGCAAACCGGCTACACCATTCCCACCATTCTAACCAACCCAACAGTCAAAAAACTGTTGGCTGTAAAGGCGTCAGCCGAACCGATCAAACACGATCCGAATGGACGGATCCCGTGGATCAGCGACTTTAGTCTCAACAGAAATTCCAGCCAACGCCCCACACTTCACCCCTACGTCATCAGAACAGTCATGCGAATGGCCCGTTGTGGGATCAACCTTTTCAAAGGACTGATCATAACGACGGAGCCATTCGATCTTGAACCCGTTAACCAAACCGAGTTCACCCCACGAGAATGGGTCCGCATTCTACTCGAGACGCATCCCATTCTCACAGCAAGCATGCACCAGAACGCAGACACACTGCAACTTGGCATCTATGGAGTCGATGACGTTATAGTTTCTCCCAAAGAGAAACCACGGCGCATCGTTTACGACCTTATAAAGAACATCTATTCTGGGCCACTTTTCAAGATTCGAATCGACAAAACGACCGCAGGAAAGCCACAGGCAATTTTCTGGCTTCACCACCACATTGGCGACCAACAGTCGATTGGTATCCTGCAACGTGACCTACGGCGCATCGTCTCCCATGAACCGCTGAAACGCACCCCCACTGCCATTTATCGTCGGTTGAAGAACATCGCTTCACCAATGTTGGATGATGCAAAAACGCCATTGCTTTCCGTCCGTCGTCGTATCATTGATCCGGTCGTTATGAGAAAAATATATCCGACCCGTGATCGTCAGGGACGAACTCAACTTGAGGTCTTAGCGGACCTTCTGCGAGAATTAACCAACGCGACGAGTGGTGATTTTTACCTCACCGTCGATCTTCGATTTCTATCAGGACATCCTGAAGCTGCTAACGCGGTCGGTTTTTTGGCAGCCGGCATCGTGCGAGCATCACTCAGTCCGTCAGGCATCAGCTATAAACTATTCTGCGTGACACCAAAACAAACAAGTCTGCACCGATTTATTCTCGTCAACTTACGGCTAACGCAAACCGATCCTCCGCTCGTTCACCGCAAGTCAAGAACAATTTCATTCCTTCCTGGCCATCTCGACATCGAAATGGGGCCGAGTCGATTCAACGCGACTTGGTCCGAATGACCCCGTCGCTAGTTGGGTTCACGAACGACCAAAACTCTTAAGATCGATCCACTCCAATCCAGCGGTCGTGCCCCAATACGCCCTTCTCAGGCCAAACCTGTGAGATGCCTGAAATTTCTTGACTCGCAAAGCAAGAAATTCCTCGAGAGAATATTTCTTGATTAAGGTTTCAGAATTCGACAGGCGTCCCTCCGTTTTACTGCGTTCGTCGTCCGGCAGCCTCTTTCGCCATTCGGCTGCTCGCTCTCCCTCATCATTCGGCTACGATGCGAACGAGGAACTTCCGGTTGCCAATCGATTTCCTTTCCGATGACCGATCCTGCAGTTGATCGAACGGCTCCGACCCAGGCCCTCGATTGAAGATTCAACGACTTAAATCGGCTTTCAGCCGCAAAACGACCGCATCCACGTAGTCGAATCCAACCAACAGGCTGACTGACATTCTTGCCAACCACGCTTTCGCTGTCAGTGCGTGAATCCGCTTCTGTTAACAGTCCTTCACAATCCTGTTAAGATTTTTCAACGAACCGAGGCAGCAATGAAAACAATCCGAAGCAGAATCACGGCAGACAGTTTCGCTCTGGGAGTGATTTACGTATCCCCCAGGGAAGCATCACGCCAAACGGGTTTATCGGTTTAGATTGGCCAATTCCCGGGTGATCCGTGGCTTTAGGATTGCATCCTTAAACGTCCCAGCTAGACTAATCGTTGGACCTCATTCAACCGCCGTATTCATTCCATAACGGTGCATCTCATCAGCATGGTTCCGTTCTGAGCTTTAATCGCCTGCCCGTCAACGGCGGAAAAACCAACAGTACTCACGATTTAGAGAGTCAGTGGAAGATCGATGTACACTCGGCAAATTCTTATGGTGGCTCTCGCAACAGTCATATTTTGCAGCCCTGGTGCGGCAGATATTTTCCACCAAACCAGCAATCAATTGATTCCCGGCACGCTTGGCATCAAGCCAACCCGAGGCGTCGATTTACATGGATTTGATTTGGCATCGGCCGGGCTCCGACTTCGGAACCTGACCAACGCGAAACTATCAAATGCCAATTTGACGGAAGCGACCTTATATCAATCGATTTTGAACGGGGCCGATTTGACAGGCGCGAACGTCTCTCGGGCAAACCTTGGCTCAACACGAGGTTTCACAAGCGATCAACTCTATTCCACCGCCAGCTACCGATCAGGTGACCTACGCGGCATCAAACTGCGCAAAAACGATCTGACGGGTTGGGACCTTAGCTACCAGAATTTAACCGGTGGCAACGTCGAGTCATCGGAATTGGTGAACACAAATTTCCGAGACGCCGATTTGACGAAAATGTCGTTCCAATTCGCCACGTTACGCGGCGCGAATCTGACGAATGCAATCGTTGGTTACACTGACTTTCGCGCCACCACTTCCCTTGGCATGACCAAAGAACAGTTGTACTCGACGGCCAGTTATCGAAACCATGACCTGAGTGGCATTCGACTTTGGGAAAACGATCTTAGCAACTGGAACTTTTCCGGGCAAAACCTACACGACGCGAAGTTTCATCGTGCCACGCTCACGAATGCCAGTTTTGATCAGGCGGACGTCGTTGGGGCCCACCTCGTCGACGTAACGTCAAGTGGATTCACCAAAGAGCAGCTCTATTCGACAGCCAGTTTCCAGTCCCAAACATTGCGTGGCACTCAACTGAGCCAAAATGATCTGCGAGGCTGGAATTTTCGTGGTCAAGACCTGACGAACGCCGATCTTTTCCGATCCGATGTGAAGAACGCTGATTTCACCGATGCGATCATCCAACACACAACGCTTGGTGCCGGAACAACACGAGACCAAGTCTACGCGACAGCCAGTTATCGGGACAAGAATCTTCGTGGCGTTTACTTCAGTTCAAACAATCTATCAGGGTGGAATTTTTCCCGACAGAATCTCGACGATGCCTATCTGGGCTATTCCTCACTAAAAAGAGCGAATCTCTCACAAGCGAACATCCGCGGCGCAAACTTCGAGCATACAGGCCTTACGAAAGAACAGGTTTATTCCACTCGTAGTTACCAACACCGAGACCTCCAAGGAATTCAGTTCAACGGCAATGACTTACGCGGAATCGATTTGGCCACACAAAACCTCGCCGGTGCCTCTTTTGTCGAAACGACACTCAGCAATGCAGATATGAACTTTGCCAATATCTCGGGTGCGGACTTTGCCTTAACGACAAACAACGGCTTGACGAAAGCTCAATTCTATCAGACAGCCAATTACCGCGCCAAAAAGCTGAATGGCGTATCGCTCCGGGGAAACAACCTGGCTGGCTGGAGCTTTCGTGAACAAGATCTTTTCGGGGCCAGCTTCGCTAGTGCCAATCTCAGTGAAACCGACTTCTCTGACTCATCCGTACAAAACGGTTCTTTCGAAAACACAACCTCCAAGGGATTCACGAAAGACCAACTTTACTCGACGGCTAGTTACAAGCAACGAAACCTACAGGGCATCCGACTTCAAGCCAATGAACTTCGCAACTGGGATTTGAGCGAGCAGAATCTGATCGATGCCGACCTGTTTCTTTCAACTTTGCGAAACGTTAACTTCAGTGACTCCAATCTACGAGGCGCCTTGCTCTCTCCTACTTTTGGCACGAATCTCTCGGGAACAAATCTAAAGAATGCATCGTTACTCGGCGTCGAAATGGATTACGCCATCGTTGATAAATGGACGACTTACAACCAATGGACCGTGTTTCCCTCCGGTTACGATCCGATGGAGACCGGCATGACGTTTGAAGAATCGCCGGCTGGTGATCTGGACGCCGGTGGCTTTCTCAACGCCGAGGACGCGAATATGCTGATTCAAAAAATCCGCGGCGTACATCCGAGCAAAAGTTTCTCTGCGGAAGAACTGTTCGACATCAATTTTGACAGCACTGTTGACCATCGAGATCTCGAGGCTTGGGTACATGACGTTGCCCACACCTGGTTTGGCGATTCAAACGTCGACGGCGAGTTTGACAGCACCGATCTGGTGATGGTATTCCAAGCGGGTGAATATGAGGACCATCTTTCTCACAATTCAAGCTGGGCAAGCGGTGACTGGAATGGTGATGGAGAATTCGATACGGGTGACATGATTATCGCCTTTCAAGATGGTGGCTTCAGCCAAGGTCCGCGAGGCGCAGCCCCGATAGTTCCGGAACCGAGCAGTGCTCTTTCGTTGGGCATCGCAGTCGTCCTGGGACTGCTCACGCGCCGACGTCGTCAAAAATCAAATCGGTAAGCAGCAACTACCATTTTGGGCGACTCAAAGAGCTCATCTAACGCGCTGTTTTCCCGCAATCAGGGTGCTTGTTTGCCGCTATTTGCCTTCCCCTGCACTCCCACCTGAAGGGATATTTCACCCTTAAAAACGCGGTCAGCCTATCGATTGGAGTGGATTTGCGGCCGGATTTTGACATTTTTCACCCAAAGAGTTCACGCTGTTTAGTGATCGGAATTGAAACTGGCCCCCAGGACAGGATAGACTGTGTGTTCATTCCTTCTTCTGGTCGAAACCCCACACAGCCGGGAGAGCCCAAATGCTCACCATTCAAGGATCGTCGAACGCCCAACTCTGCGACGGAGTCAGCCGTCGTCGATTCATGCAGATTGGTTCGCTGTCGATGTTTGGTCTGACTCTGGCGGACCTTCTGCGCGCCGAAACGTCTCAACCCTCCAAAAGATCCAAAAGATCGGTAATCTTGATCTGGCAACATGGTGGCCCTTCCCAGCTCGACACGTTCGACATGAAGCCTAACGTGGTTGAAGAAGTCCGTGGCCCCTACCAGCCAATCTCCACGACTCTACCGGGATTACAGATTTGCGAATTGATGCCTTACCATGCCCAGATCATGGATAAGTGCTCGGTGATCCGATCGTTCACCCATGGCAATGGGGACCATTGGGCGGCAGCTCACTGGATGCTGACCGGTTACCTGGGTGCCACGGGAGCCGACCGAGTTCCGCGCAATCCCTCAATGGGAGCTATTTCCTCCCATCTACTTGGCCCGCGGCGGCGAGGCGTGCCGGCGACGGTGAACATGAATGATGGCGGTTTTGGGTTTCACGGGGCGGCCCATTTAGGAGTGGCTCATAATCCGTTCCGCACGGGTGAATTCAGCTATGGAAACGAGGCCGGTCGATTGCCAACCGGTAGCGACAAGAGCTTTCAGTTGACTGATGGACTTTCGAAAGATCGCTTGGTCAACCGCCTTTCGCTCATGAAACAGTTTGATCGCCTGAGGCGTGATGTGGATGCATCAGGAACATTCGACCACATGGACGACATGAGTCTACAGGCCCAGGACATGTTACTTTCGGGACGGGCCCGGGAAGCATTTAATTTGGATCGCGAGGATCCAAAAATGCGAGAAGCATACGGCCCCGGCTGGGGGGAACAAGCCTTGCTGGCTCGACGATTGATCGAAGCGGGCGTTCGTTTCGTCTCACTGAACACCGGATACTGGGACGATCACGGCAACATCAAGCGTGCTCTCGACGACAAACTCGTGCGTCATGACCGTGCCGTCGGGGTTTTGATTCAAGATTTGGCGGATCGCGGCATGCTGGAAGATACCCTGGTGATCACGGCGGGAGAATTTGGCCGCACGCCTCGCATCAACAAAAACGCTGGACGGGACCACTGGCCCCAAGCCCAGAGCATTCTCTTTGCCGGTGGCGGATTTCGCCACGGCCAAGTCATTGGTAGCACCAACTCAAAAGCCGAACACCCCACCTCACGACCAATTAGCCCAGCAGACTTCAACGCGATTATCTACCACTCGCTCGGATTACGACCGGAAAATACCATTCGCGATCGTTCAGGGCGTCCTATCTTCTTGGCTCCGGGGGGGGTGGTTCCCGCAGAAATGGTTTAACGGGCTGCGAAAACGATCGGGAAGTGAACCACCTTGATGCGACCCACGACTAAAGCCGCCTCAGATAATCGAGTAGAATTTCAATCTCCTCGGCCACGATCTCAAGCTTCGCCGGATGGGGAAATGTATCATCAATCACCTGCTTTAATGACTCCGCTCGGCCGTCATGAAACCAACGTACGCGTTGACTAACGCCGAGTAACGACGGCGGGTTAAACTGTTTTTTTCCCATCTCATCGATTAATCCCACATCAAACGTCCCACCCGATGTGAATCGATCGCCTTCGTGACAGTCAGCACAACCGTACCGTTCGAAGAGTCGTCGGCCGAGTATCATGCGAGATGAATCAGCCACCACTTGAACCGGTGGAGCAGGCGAAAGAGTCGCCAAAAACGCTTGCAACGCATCCAGTTGTTGCTTCGAAGGACCCGGGCCTTGCATCGACGCCACCATTGACTTCCGAATCTGCTCCCTGAGTTGATGAACAGAACCGTCCCAGGCCCATGGGCCACTTTTCGCCGTACCCATGAGAGTGGGAATCTGTTTCGGGGCACCGTAGTTGCCGTCACCCAACGTATCAGCAAGTCCGCCGTTGGTATGACCGTCCGTGTGACAACTGTGGCAACTCATCCAATGGTCGTGTGACAAGGTGGCATCATAAAAAATTCGTTCCCCCTGCTGCGCGAGCGTAAGTTCTGGTTGGATCCCCAACGAGATTTCGCTTAAATCGTTACGCGCCTCCGAAGGATTTCGTGTGGCGTAATCATCACCCGCATAAGCTTTCTGTTCCTGCAGTCGACTTGATTCGACCTCCACCGATGACGGTATCCAGGTAAGTGAATCCGAAAACTGATTGGCAATCAAAAACCCTTTGCCTGTCGGCTCCACTGCAATCGCCACCGGTCGCTGTCCCGTCACAAAACGTTCTTCTTGGCGCCCGTCTGTTGAAAGCAGGGCCACCTGATGTACACCGGAGAGGCAGACAAACAGTCTGCCAGATTCATCAACGGCGAAATCCCCAGGATCGCCAGCTCCGCGCCTCACCGTACCGAGCGGTATGAAGCGGCTTCCTTCCATCAAATCAGCTCCCGGATCAAGCAGTCGAGTGATCGAAATACTTCGCAGGCAATTCGTCATCAACACGCTCCAAATAATATTATCGCGTGTAGTTGGTGCGAGTGGATTAAGAACCTGTTGAGCAACGATGAGCCGATCCCCAGATGGACTGAGAACCAGGCCACGTAAATTGTGCCCCGGAATCATTCGGACCGATTCGATGACACCTGAGCGGGTATCGACCACCCCGATCGCACCAGCAAACGCATCGGCCACAACCAACGTGCGACTGGAAGGCAACAAAAGCATTTCTCGTGGTGCGAATGGCAGATCAATTGTCCGCCGAGTCCCAAAACGAAGCTGATCGCCGACGAATTCGAGTTCCACTTGCACAACCCTACGAGACCAGAGACAACTCACAAACGCCTGCCGCCCATCAGCGCTGACAATGATACGAACAGGATGTTGTTCAACTGACAACTTTCCCCGTACCTTCAAACGATGTCCCTGGAAAGACGCCGCTACGATCTGGTGATTCGCCGAATCAACAACTAACACTGTTTCCTGCTTCAAACAAACCGCCAAATCTTGCGGAGTACCACCAATCGTTTCCTCGGAAATAACAGAACGGCTTTGCAGATCTATCAAACTCAGGGAACCCGACTTTTGATTCACGACGCAAGCGATTTGGTCTTCATTGACAAATTCAAGCGCGATGGGCCCGCGAACCGCTTGCTGGCCAACCGCTCCATCTTCCGCATAGGCAATACGGGCAGTCATCGCAATAATGAAGCCTACTAGAAGAAATCGCATGGTCTCACCCAAACAATGATCCTTACAAGTCTGCGGCGGCCGCCAGCTGCGGCACCGATTCTTATGATTATCTTACTACAATCGAGCCGGAGCATTACGCATGAATGATTTCGCCCTGCAAGTCTTATTACCACTGATTACCTTCGCGGCGCTCGGCTGCCTGCGTGCCTCGGGGGATCGGAGCCTGCTTGCGCCCGGAGCAACGCCACAGAAGCTTGCCGAGTCATTTCAATTCACAGAGGGGCCAGCGCCGGATCGCGAAGGCAATGTTTACTTTACCGATCAACCAAACGACCGCATCCTAAAATGGAGCATCGATGGCACGCTGACCACCTTTCTCCAGCCTAGCGGCCGCTCAAATGGAATGTACTTCGACCGACTCGGAAACCTGATCAGCTGCGCGGACGAACAAAATCAATTGTGGTCGATTTCTCCGGATGGTCAGCACACGGTTCTTGTCAGCGAATTCAATCAAAAGTTACTCAATGGGCCAAATGATGTCTGGGTTCGCGACGACGGAGCGATGTATTTCACCGATCCACTATACAAGCGAGATTACTGGCAAAGAGGTCCGATGGAACAAGACGGAGAACACGTTTATTTCCTTTCCGCTGATCGCAAAATCTTGAAACGAGTCGAAGAGGATCTGATCAAACCCAACGGCATCGTAGGCACGGCTGATAACAAAACACTTTACGTCGCTGACATCCGAGGCAAAAAGACGTACGCCTACCAGATCAATCAAGATGGGACCCTGACGAACAGAAAGGTTTTCTGCGACATGGGGTCCGATGGGATGACAATCGATTCTGAAGGAAACATTTATCTGACCGGCCAGGGAGTGACTGTCTTCGATTCCCAAGGCAACAAGATTCAAAACATACCCATCGCCGAAGACTGGACGGCAAATGTCTGTTTCGGCGGTCGAGAACGGGACACCTTGTTCATCACGGCCAGCCCATCCCTCTACAGCGTGAAGATGCGAGTTCAAGGCGTGAAGTGATCCGATCTTGGCAGCGGGACTTATCGCCGCAACCGCGCATGACTGACCGACTCTGGGAATCTTAACCGATCGGCACGCGAAATGGCCTCCCTCCCCGGTAAAAGGCAAACGTCTCGATCCGACCAATCTCCCCGACGTGTCCGCCTTGCCCCAGCGGTTGCGGCTGGCAACCGTCAGCCAACCGAGTGAGCCACACAGGCATGAAAACCTTCAAAAAAACACCCTCAACAACGCTTCCCCAACCGGTTTCAGGCCCGCAGCGCCGTCAGCTTGGATGTCGCATCCCAAAGTTATTGGAATCTTTCCATGCCTATTAATATCCGGTCATCGTACAAGGTCACGTTGCTTTTCGCCAGCTTTTGACCGAATGTCCTTCCAAGATCATCTGCCAATGCGTTCCGACCAAAATCGTTGACTGCCACCCGAGCGACAGCTCCTGCAGCCAAAAACACCCACTTGGCTTGGAGGCGTTCCTGCGTTTATGCCGCCTCTGTTCAAATGGACTTCACAACTTTCTTCCATTGCTTTTCCAACCGTTGCGGTGAAACTTTTACGGCCGTCCCCAGAGGCTGAGCAAACAGTGAAACTCGATATTCCTCCAAGAGCCAGCGATATTCATCCAGCTCTGGATCGAGGCGATCCAGTTCTAAATTACGCTCATATTGTCCGCAATACTGATCCCAGCATTCCGCTACAGCTTCACAATTTTGTTGGTCACGCCCTTCACCGCCGCTGGTGAGCTTGTCGATTCGATAAGCCACAGCGTTCAGATAGCGTGGAAACTGTTGTAGCCAAAACCAAGGAACGTCTCGGAGAAACGATTGCTTCAACATTTGGTCAAGCTGCTGGATCAAGTCTTCACGAGGATTGCTCCAACGCGAGGCAGTCAATCCTTCGACCGACAACCGTGCTCGGTGCAAGGCTTCAAAAATTGCCGGAATCAGTGGCGTGATCTCTTGCGTGGCAACGGCAATTTTTTCAACGGCTCCCGCCGCCAACTCGTCGAACGCAGCTCGAGACCTCGGAAGCTTAGGATTCGGCAAAAAAGCTCGTTCCGTAATTCGATCTTGGATTTGCAGCTTAAGTTGATCGGAATCGACGACCGACGCTGCCCAGACACAGCATTCGTTCCAGCGCGGCAAATGCTGAATTTGCACGCGTAGAGATTTCCCATTTGCAATAGCAAGTAGCCTGACGATCGCATTCCGTGTAGCTGCTGACGCTTTCTCTGGCGTGTCCAGCAGCCGTAACTGAACGGAATCCGCCTTATCGATCAGCGCCGGGAAGGCGACAATTTGAATTCCCCCATTGTCGATTGAAACCTCGGGGGGTAATTGATCAAAATCCCAAGTCACCAAACCGTCACGGCTCCACTCCTCATTAATCAGAGTGGCATCGGGTTCGGCAGTGCGCGTCGTCTTCAATTCCTGCAGCAATTCGTCCAAATCGCGACCGGATTGTTGGACCCCGCCCGTATCGTCGACGACACGAACGTTGAGATGCAGATGGCGGGCCAATTTAGAGAGATCAAAATCAGTAGCTCGAATCGGATCTTCCGACCGTCGCGAGAGCGTCGCTGCAAGCGACTCCAATAAGTCACCTTCACCGAATTCGAGAGATCCCAGCACCTCTTTGGCCGTATCGGGTACGGGCACAAAATTTCGTCGCAAACTTTTGGGCAACGACCGAATTAGGGCGACCACTTTTTCTTCCAACAACCCTGGAACAAGCCATCCCATACGTTGGTTTGTGACTTGCCCGATTGCCTTGATCGGTACGGTAATCGTCACCCCATCATCGTCTGCATCCATCTGAAAGTTGTAGGCAATTGGTAATTCCATTGCCCCCAAACGCAGCTGATCCGGAAAGTCCTCTGTATCCTGTTCCCATTCCGTTTCCTGAATGAGATCTTCTAAACTCATTTGGAGGCTGACTGCATTTTGAGGATTC
Source organism: Pirellulaceae bacterium (assembly GCA_029243025.1). NCBI lineage: Bacteria > Pseudomonadati > Planctomycetota > Planctomycetia > Pirellulales > Pirellulaceae > Pirellulaceae bacterium. Next base: position 152,445 of record JAQWSU010000017.1, read on the forward strand.
GTTTTCATCCACCTCCTGAGCGAGGCTACATCGAAAACATCTTCGGGTAGACGACGATTGTAAAATGCGAAAATCGTAAAGTCATCCAACAAATAATCTCGCCGTCTTGTCTTTGCTGCCAATCCAGCGATCTCGTCACGAATTTCTCGATTGTGATGATAGAATTTTTCCCGCAAATCAGCTCGTTGATCTACCAAAGCGCTTTCAATAAAAATCTTCCGGGACAGCTTCGGGTCAATGCGTCCGTAGTGAACTCTCCGTTTCGCAACCACCGGTAGTCCAAACAATGATACTTTTTCGTAAGCCATCACCGATCGTGACTTGCGGTGCCAATGAGGATCACTGTATCCACGTTTCACAAGGTGCGCAGCAATCGGTTCAACCCACGCAGGACTGATCCTCGCCAGCACGCGTGCGTAGCGGCGTGATGTCTCGACCAATTCGGCGGCAACGATCCACTTATGCCGAGCCTTGAAAAGTCCCGAACCTGGCCATAGTTGAAGCTTGAGACCACCTGCACCTGTGTATTCTCGATCATCTGTTTGCCAACACACGCCGGAGAGCAAACCGGTCAATAAAGCGCGGTGGATCGCCGCGAACTCATCTCGTCGCTGATCTCGATTCAAATGTCGACGACCGACCATTTCCAACAATTGTCGATGGATTTCCGTCCACTCCCGCATACGATTGAACGACAAAAAGTTATGTTTACAAGCCTTGCGCAACTGACTTCGCGAAACGGTTTCTCTCAGTTGGTGGTAAAAATCCCAGATTCGCAAATAGCTGAGAAAGTCGGATTCCTTATCCAGAAACTTCTCGTGCTGCTCATCCGCTTGATTACGCCGATCATGAGGCCGCTCACGCGGATCCTGGACCTCCAAGGCGGCCGCAATAATCAGTAACTCAGCCAGACAGCCTTCCTCTTTACCGGCCAAGATCATTCGACCAATTCGCGGATCAACCGGCATCTTGGACAATTCACGTCCGATGGGAGTCAAATTCCGATGGGCATCCACCGCACCAATCTCAAAAAGTGTTTTGTAACCATCTCGAATCGCTTCTGGTCTCGGCGGATCGAGAAAAGGGATTTGCTCAACATCACCCAATCTCAACGACTTCGCCTGTAATATGACGGCCGCAAGATTGGTTCGCCGAATTTCCGGAGTCGTATATTCGTCACGTCGTTCAAAGTCTTCGACATCAAAAAGTCGAAGACAAATGCCTGGTGCAACGCGCCCACATCGCCCCTTCCGCTGATCTGCCGAAGCACGTGACACTGCCTCGACCGGCAGTCGCTGTACTTTCGAACGTGGAGAATAGCGGCTGATACGCGCCGTTCCCGTATCGATGACATAACGAATATCTGGAACCGTCAATGAGGACTCGGCCACGTTGGTTGCCAAGACAATGCGGCGATAGTCGGAAGGTTGAAAAATTCGATTCTGTTCTGCTGTCGAAAGCCGAGCGTAAAGCGGCAAAACCTCTGTTTTGCGGGATCCGTCACCAGCAAACTGCTCACCTCGCAAGCGTTGAGCAACCTCCCGAATGTCGCGTTCGGTTGGTAGAAAGATTAACATATTGCCCCGGTCAATCGCCGCAAGTTCATGGGCTGCTGCCACAATTCCTTCGGTGACTTCGCGTTCCTCTCCCTCCTCATCCGATAGAGGTCGGTACCGCAATTCCACAGGGTATGAACGCCCCGACACCTGCACGACGGGCGCCGGCCCCTGATCATCCGAAAAATGTTCGCTGAATCGCTCGGCATCAATCGTCGCCGAAGTGATAATCAGCTTCAGATCCGGGCGCTTCGGTAAGATGCCGCGCAGATACCCCATCAAGAAATCTATGTTCAACGAACGTTCGTGCGCTTCATCAAGAATGATCACCTCGTATTGTTCGAAAAAGCGATCACTTTGACTCTCGGCCAAGAGAATCCCATCGGTCATTAACTTGACATAGGTCTTGGGATTGGAACGATCGTTGAAGCGAATCTTGAACCCTACCTGCTCACCCAGTGGAACCTGCATCTCATCGGCCACGCGAGCTGCAATGCTGCGAGCCGCAATTCGTCGGGGCTGGGTGTGACCAACCATCCCGGCCACTCCGAATCCGGCAGCAAGTGCGATCTTTGGCAATTGAGTCGACTTGCCGGAACCCGTTTCACCGGCAACCACCAAGACCTGCCGTTCCGCGAGTAACTGTTGAATTTCTTCGCGTTTTGTCTCGATCGGCAATTCGCTATCAAACACGAGGGCTGGCAAATCCCGTCCTCGCTGTTTCTTGATTTCGATCGACGATTCGAAGTCTTGCATCCAGCGTTGCACCGCGTCAGGCTTATTCCCTGCTTCATGACGCAGTTTTCGCAAGCGTTGGCGCAGGCGAAAACGGTCACGAAGCATCGCTTCGTGCAAGCGTTGGTCAATATCACCGGGCAGATTCATGGGATTTAAAGCAAAAAAAGCCAACGATTCAGCGGCACGAACACGGTCGATCTTGGTCGCCGCTCTGGCATCGTCATCAGCTCTCCGTTAAGTTTGTGATAGAAACCGCCACCGTCGCTCCATGAGCAATCCTCTTTGCGCTGGATTTCACGATGACACGAACACTTATACTCGCGCTCACCTGCCTCACAAGCCTGTTGTGCTACCAGGAAATACGAGCGGATGACTGGCCCCAATGGCTCGGGCCAGGTCGCGAAAGTCATTGGCGCGAGCAAGGTATCCTTAGACAGTTTCCCGAGGGGGGGCCTGTCGTCAAGTGGCGAGTCCCGATTGCAGGTGGATACTCGGGACCGGCAGTCGCGGATGATCGCGTTTTTTTGATGGATTATGTAACGAGTGGGGATCAGAGCCCTGACCCCAATAAACGGAATCAGCTGGCCGGCACCGAACGAGTGCTCTGCTTCGACGCGAACACCGGCAAACAGCTTTGGAAGCACGAATACGACTGCCCCTACCAAATCTCTTATCCCGCGGGACCTCGCTGTACACCAACGGTCGACGAAAATCGAGTCTACACTTTAGGCGCGGAGGGAGATTTACGTTGCCTCGACATCGAAAGCGGCCGACTCGTCTGGAAAGTGAATTTCAAACAAGATTTCGAGGCAGAAACACCCCTCTGGGGTTTCTGCGGCCATCCATTGGTCGACGGAGACAAGTTGATTTGTATCGCTGGCGGCCCCGAAGCACTCGCCATCGCACTCGATAAGAAAAGCGGCAAATTGATCTGGCAAGCGTTGGATGCGAGCGGCCCGGGCTATAGCGCCCCCACACTCATTGATGCCGGCGGCAAACGTCAACTATTGATCTGGCACGCGGAAGCACTCAACAGTCTTAACCCGGAAACAGGTGACGTTTACTGGTCCGAACCGCTGGAACCAAATTACGGCATGGCCATCATGACGCCACGAGTTCACGACAATCTGCTGTTCGTGGGCGCCATTCGTGACAAATCGATGCTCCTACGCTTGGATACCAATGCACCCACCGCATTCGTTGAGTGGTACGGCCAAAAAGGAAAAGGAATCGATCCAGTCAATGCCACACCTTACATCGAGAATGGGTTTCTTTACGGAGTCACACGTGACGGCCAGCTTTCCTGTGTCAAAATGAGCACAGGGGAAATACTCTGGGATACGTTTGAACTCATGCCAGACGACCGGCGTGCCCATTCCGGAACCCTATTTCTGATCAAGCACGAGGACCGCTTCTTTCTCTGCACCGATTCCGGCGATCTCATTATTGCCCGTCTCACCCCCGAGGCTTTCAAAGAACTTGACCGTGCCAAAATCTTGGAACCAACGGGCGATGGCTTTGGCCGCAAAGTTTGGTGGAGCCACCCGGCCTTCGCCAACCGCTGTATTTTCGCGAGGAACGACAAAGAATTGATCTGTATCTCCCTCTCTGCCCGAGATGAATGACGCTCTTATCCTCCACCATTCTCATCACGACGACCCCAATCCATCATCCACCGCGCAACCTTCGGACAATTGAAATGATCGTCTACTCTCTTCGGTCCGTTCCCCTTTTCAAATCAATTTTCCGGAGCAGCGGAATCTTGTTGGTGTTTTTGCTTCTGCTGCCGGATCCTGCTCAAGGCGATCGCAACGAGGACTTGCGGAACCAAATGGTCGATGAACACATCGCCAACGCCGGCATTAACGACCGTCGTGTTCTCCGATCGATGCGAAGTACGCCGCGTCATGAATTTGTCAAACCGGACAAACGGCGACTTGCCTATTACGATATGGCCATCCCGATCGATTACGGTCAAACCATATCGCCACCCTACATCGTCGCCTACATGACTGATCAACTTGATCCGAAATCGACTGATCGGATCTTGGAGATTGGAACGGGCAGCGGCTACCAGGCAGCCGTTCTCAGCCCCCTCGTGCGAGACGTTTATACAATTGAAATTGTCGAACCTCTGGGCCGTCGCGCCGCAAAGGTGTTGAAGCGACTGGGGTATGACAATGTTCACACCAAGATTGGTGACGGTTTCGCCGGATGGGAAGAGCACGCTCCGTTCGACAAAATCATTGTTACTTGTTCTCCCGAAAACATTCCGCAGCCCTTGATTGATCAACTTGCGGAGGGCGGCCAGATTGTGATTCCGGTTGGCGAGCGCTTCCAACAAACGCTCTGTCGTTTCACCAAAAAGGGCAACCAACTACAACGGGAGAATCTGGAGGGAACATTCTTCGTTCCGATGACCGGCCAAGCGGAAGAGAATCGGGAGGTGATCGACGATCCCACTCGTCCGCGTTTGATGCACGGCAGCTTCGAAGCAAAGAACGAATCACCAGAAAAACCGACTGGATGGTATTACTTGCGGCAGGCTCGAGTCGAGACGGATCCAACCGCTCCTCATGGAAAACACGTCCTGCAATTCCGAAATGATGACGAAGGGCGCAGTGCTCATGCGTTGCAAGCCTTCGGTGCCGACGGTTTGCTGGTGAACAAACTGGCCATCAACGTCTGGACTCGAGGAAACAACATCAAATCGGGCCAAGGCCGTCTTGAACGAGCCCATGCAGTCATCGAATTTTATGGAACCAATCGGGCCCCTGTGGGCCACGTTTCCCTGGGTCCCTGGACCGGAACGTTCGCATGGCGACATGTCAGCCAAGTGGTTAAGATCCCACCCGCAGCTCGATTGGCAGTCATCGGCATCGGGTTGTTTGGTGCCACGGGTGAATTATCTGTGGATTCTATTTCGATTCGAGCCGTCAAAAATTAACAACGGCTCAACGTCGCTTTAACATTTCCACCCGATAACGACGCATCACATCCGCTCGAGCCAATAAGCCCACCAATTTGCGCTGCCCCTGATCTTCTTCTTCCACAGGTAACGTTTCGATATCACGTGATCCAAATTCACGTAATGCCTCAAGCAGGTTGTTTTGCGGAGAAACAGCCGTCGTGGTTCTGAGCGCAATATCGTCCGCGTTCACTAAATGCGGTTGAGTATCTGTATCCAAAATTCGGTGCAAATCCTCCGGTCGAATGATCCCAACCAGCACGCCCTGATCATCCATCACCGGCAGACTTTCAATGTGAGAATGCAAACGGGCGACTTGGACTATTTTGATCAAATTGTCGGTATTCTTAAGCGTGGGAAAACTCCTGATCATCACGTCCCGAACCATAATGTGTTCAACCCGATGCATATCGTGCCCCCGCGCAATCAATTCACCGCGACGACTGAGCTTTTTCTGATAGATGCTTTCAGGATCAATGGTTTGCGCCAAGATACTGGCAATTCCCGCAGCTGCCATAATCGGCAGGATAATGTGATAGTCGTTGGTCAATTCATAGACGATCAGGATCGCGCTCAATATCCCCTGTGTCGTGCCGGCTACCACAGCCCCCATACCGACAATCGCATAAACCCCCGGACTGGCGGACATGCCAGGCACCAGCAGATTGCAAAGCAGGCCAAAGGATGCACCTAGCGTCGCTCCCAGAAATAACGATGGCGCGAACACACCCCCTGAACCTCCACCCCCAAGCGTGATGCTTGTCAAAATGGGTTTCAAAAAAGCCAACGGGAGCAGCCAAAACAGTTCACTGACCATTTGGCTCCGGTTCAGATAAATACCTCGATCCACCGGTGGAGAGCCAGCGGAACTCGTTTCTTCGAAAATGCTCGTAGCCTGCGGATCCGTACTTGGGCGGTCAAGATGTAAAGCATGCTCGACAACGGAATAACCAACGCCGAACAAAGGCGGAACGGCATGTGGACTTTGACCCGTCACATCGGCGCTGGGAGGATGCATCGGATAAAGCAACCCGACTAGTCCTACAATCAACCCCATCACCAATGCACGAACCTTGTAGTTGGGAAACCGTAAAGCGCTTTGGTCTTCGATCCAATACAACAACTTGACAAAAAACACAGCCGCCAAACCGCAGCAAAGTCCCAAGACTAAATAGGAGGGTAGCTGAGCCCAAGAACCTACATAGCGATAATAAACATGTGGAAACGCTGCATTCAATTCGTACTCACCCACATGCTTCTGTACAACATTTGCCAGCACGCTAGAAATCACAATCGGCGTCATGCTCTCAACGGCAAAACTACCCAAGATGATCTCGCTCGCAAAGATCACACCCGCAATAGGAGCGTTGAAAGTAGCGCTGATGCCGGCCGCAGCACCCGATGCCACCAGCACTTTGATATTGGGTGCCGATAGCTTGAACCATTGGCCGAAAACGCTTCCCAGCGAAGATCCTATTTGGACGATCGGTCCCTCACGTCCCACCGATCCTCCTGTCCCGATACACAACGCGCTGGCGATGATCTTCACAAATGACACACGTGGTCGAATCACCCCGTCGTGCCGAGCTACTGCCGTAATTACCTCGGGTACTCCGTGCCCCTGCGCTTCAGGTGCGAAGCGACGTGTCCACCACGAGACCACCAACAAACCGACAGCAGGTGTCACACAAACAAGAAACCAGTAGCGAGAATTGCCTTCCGCAAGAAAAACGAACCGTTCAATCGTGTTAGCCGCGACGAATTCGATCAACAGAGTGAATGCTGTCGCCCCCAAGCCAGCAAGCAGTCCAATCACTCCGGCAAGAACAATGGTCAACGGAAGTGCCGGGACCGAACCTCGTGGAACCCGCGAGATTAACCCGGAAAGTGCCGAACAAAGCTTGTCGGCCACAGATTGAAACAACATCGGAGAATCGATTCTGAACCGCTGGAAGGCTCCCTAGGGTTAAACCGTCACCGTAAACGTGTTACCCGTTTTGCACAACCCCCGCTATCAACCAATCGCCACGAGAGTTTGACACGAATGAATGCAGAGGATTACGTTTCGCATCGCTCGCATCACGTGGTGAAACGAATAAACGAGTGCACGTTTTACTTTTTAGTCCCCTTGAGGAGCAAATCATGTTTGGAACAACCATGTTGGCGGTCCTGTCGACTCTCGCTTTTTCGCCACAAATCGGGCCCAACGTCGCCGCTGCGGCCAAAAAGACGCTGCCCTCCAAGACGGCGTCCTCCAAGACGGCGTCCTCCAAGACAACGGCGCCAGACGCCTCTTCGACTCAAAAACGATCAACGCCACGTTCCGCCTCTGACAGGGTCAAACGATTGCCAAGATTCTTTGGCCAACTCGATCTGGACCCACAACAACGCGCCAAGATCCGGGCGCTCCAAGCAAAATGCGGGCAACAACAGGCCAATCTGCAACGACAAATAGACAAGTTGGAGTCCCAACTCAAAAAAGATCTGTCCAAACTGCTTCGAACCGACCAAAGACGCACGCTGAAAAAACTAGAAAGACCGAAGCGAACAAGCAAGAAACGCTAGCTGCCATTTTTGCTCGGCTGCAGCACCCCCATCGTGACAGCGGTGCTGCGACATCGGCCCAAAAATCAATTTAATCAGAGTATTTTAACATTTTAGAAAAGTGCACAGCCTCAGATGGTCGACACCTCAACAAGCCTGTTGACTAGACTCGAAGGGACTCGTTTCATGACGAAGGTTGCACTGATCACGGGTATCACTGGCCAAGATGGATCATACTTGGCCGAATACCTACTCGACAAAGACTATGAAGTTCACGGAATCGTTCGACACACGAGCGTCGGCAATTTTGATCGGATCGAACATTTGCAAGATCGAATCGGTCTGCATACCGCAGACTTACTCGATGAACGGTCATTGGCCAATCTGATTAACCACATCCGACCCACTGAATTCTATAACTTGGCGGCCATGAGCTTTGTACCGGTCAGCTGGCAGCAGCCCACGTTAACTGCTGAAGTAACCGGCTTGGGTGCGTTAAGGGCACTCGAAGCAATTCGGAGCGTTGATCCTAGTATTCGCTTCTATCAAGCCAGCAGTAGTGAGATGTATGGTCACGTCGTCGAGACTCCTCAAAGTGAAATCACCCGTTTCTATCCACGAAGCCCCTACGCGGTCGCGAAAGTATTTGCCCACCATATGACGGTCAACTATCGCGAAAGCTATGACATGTATGCCTGTAGCGGTATTTTGTTTAACCATGAATCACCGCGTCGAGGTCTGGACTTTGTCACGCGGAAGATTACCCACGCGGCGGCCCGCATCAAACTTGGCTTGCAAGATGAATTACGACTTGGGAACCTCGATGCGTGTCGTGACTGGGGCTTTGCCGGCGACTACGTGGAAGCGATGTGGCGAATGCTGCAGCAAGAGACTGCTGACGATTATGTGATCGGTACAGGTAAGACAACGCGCGTCGGCGATTTTGTGAATCAAGCCTTTGATTACCTTGATCTGGATCCCGAACAATACGTAGTGATCGATCCAAAATTCTATCGTCCCGCGGAGGTAAATCTCCTACTGGCCAACCCTTCCAAAGCGAAGGAAAACTTAAATTGGGAACCCAAAACGCAACTTCGTGAGCTGGTTGAAATGATGGTCGACCACGACTTGGAGTTGACTCAGCAAGAATTGGCAATGCCCCAGATCCGTTCCAGACATAACCAGCGAGCGGCGTAAAATTCATCGCCAACAGCTCCGACTCGAACTTGTCTCGACAAGAATCACGGTTTCCCACACGAGTACGCTTTAAAATGCGAGGAACAGGATGGCCCCTTCGATTCGAGTCGCGGAGCCCGTATTAGACGGTAATGAGTGCCGTTACGTGATGGACTGCCTAGAGAGCAGCTGGATTTCGTCTCGTGGAAAGTACATCGAACAATTCGAAGCAAAACTCGCGGAGTTTTGCGGCGTTCCTCACGCCATCGCCACGAATAACGGCACCACCGCGCTCCACTTGGCTCTCGCGGCCCACAATCTGGGCCCTGAAGACGAAGTGATCGTACCGACGTTGACTTACATCGCATCGGTCAATGCGATCCGCTATTGCGGCGCTCGTCCTGTATTTGTGGATTCAACTTATCCATCGCTGACCATGAACGTGGAGCAAATCGAGGAAAAGATCACACCTCGGACGCGTGGTATTGTCGCTGTCTCACTTTATGGTCAACCGGTGGACTATACCCCGTTGATCCGATTGGCGAACAAACACGGTCTATTCGTGGTTGATGATGCGGCCGAAGCTTTGGGCGCTCGCTATCACGAAGAACGCGTCGGATCATTGGGCAGTTGCGCGACCTTCAGCTTCTTCGGAAACAAGATCATCACCACAGGCGAAGGTGGCATGGTGGTGACGCGCAATCGAACTCTTGCCGAACGATTGAGATTTCTCCGTGGCCAAGCTGTTTCACCCCATCGCAGCTACTGGCACACGGATGTTGGTTTTAATTATCGCATGACAAATATCGCAGCGGCAATCGGTTGTGCACAAATGGAGAATATCGACACGCATCTACAACGGCGACAAGACGTTGCCTGCTGGTATCACCAGCACCTGCAGTCCGCTGGCGACCTCTTCGACTTACCAGTTCCGCAAACGGATACTCATCATTCCTATTGGATGTTCACGATTTTGTTACGTCAAAATCTGAATATCTCACGGGATAATGTAATCCAACGATTGAATCAACATGGCATTGAGACTCGCCCAATTTTTTATCCCGTTCATTGGATGCCGCCTTACCAGGATGCGAGCGGACATTTTCCAGTCGCAGAAGAACTCGCACCAAATGGTATTAGCCTGCCGACGCACGGGCGGCTGCGGGAAGAACAAGTCAAACAGGTTTGCGATCAATTGATCGAGGTTGTCAAATCCGAGCTTCACGAATTCGCGGGTCCCAAACGCCAAGCCGCTTGAACCTCACACATGCCCCCTTTGAGACGATAAACGTGAAAATCCTGATTACATCGAGCTACGTTCCATTCATCAAAGGTGGTGGTACGGCCATCGTGGAATGGTTGGAAACGAAACTGATCGAACACGGCCACGAAGTGGAAACGGTCCTGTTGCCATTCGTCGAATCGATGGACAACATGTTCGATCAAATGCTTAGCTATCGCCTACTCGACATGACCGAATCGGCTGATCGGATGATCGCTTTTCGCCCGCCTGCCTACCTGTTGAAACATCCCCATAAGATCCTCTGGTTTATTCATCATTTTCGCGCTTTCTACGATTTGTGGGAGTCGGGCTATTCGGGTCACGAACGAACGGCTGAAAACCACGCATTTCGAGCCCGATTGATGGATACGGATGCCGTTGGGCTGAGGGAATCCAAACACATCTTCACAAACTCTCAAATCGTTTCGGATCGGCTCCAGCGATTCAATCAAATCGACAGCGAAGTTTTGTATCCACCGGTCCTTCAACCGGAAAGATTTTATTGCGAGTCCTACGAACCAACCGTAGTTTGCATCTGCCGGATGGAAAAGCACAAACGTCAACATTTGTTGGTGGAAGCAATGCGTTACACCCGCAGCAAAGCGAGGTTGATTTTGGCGGGAAAAAGCCATTCCCCCAGCTATCCGCGCAAGCTGAAACTCGCGGTCCTCAAGCATCGCTTGCAGAATAAAGTTCAAATTATGGATCGATGGATCTCGGAAGATGAAAAGAGTCAACTACTAGCGAGTTGTAGCTTAGCTGCCTACTTGCCCTTCGATGAAGACTCGTACGGATATCCGTCCTTAGAGGCTCAACACGCCCGCAAGGGAGTCTTATCCACCACCGACAGTGGTGGTGTCCTGGAACTCGTCATCGATGGTCAAAACGGATTGATCACGGATCCAGATCCAGAGGCAATCGCAGAGGCAATTGACCGAGCAATCGATAATCCAGGTCTGGCCAAACAGCTTGGCGAAGCCGGACCCGGTCGCATCGCTGAGCTCGGCATTGAATGGAATCACGTGATCGACAGGTTGATGGCCGCATGAAAATACTGATCGTTAACAACATGGTCCCCTTTCTTCGAGGTGGGGCGGAAAGCCTGGCCACCAACTTGGTGCGTCACTTACGCCGATATGGCCACGACGCCGATCTGTTGCGTGTCCCTTTCCGCTGGGAACCCGCAAATCGGATCCTCGACGAAATGCTTGCTTGTCGAATGCTACGTGTCAACAACGTCGATCGGATCATCGGCTTAAAGTTTCCCGCCTACTTGATCCCGCATCCACACAAGACACTCTGGGTCGTTCATCAATTCCGCCAAGCCTATGATCTGTTGGAATCAGGGCATTCCCACTTGGGAAACGACCCAACCGGCCAAGATCTATGCCGCAGCATCACGGCAGCAGACAATGAATGCTTGGGCGAGTCTCAAAGAATCTCTACCATTTCCCGAGTTGTCAGTGACCGAATGCTACGATTCAACAACGTGCCGAGCCACGTGTTGCATCCACCGGTTGATGATGCAGAGGACTTCAAACCGATAGCGAGCGAAAACTATATTTTCTGCGGTGGCCGCATCAATAGTTTCAAACGCCAAAACTTGCTCGTGCAAGCGATGCGATATACAAAGTCCAAGATCAAACTTGTGGTGGCCGGTCCTCCGGACAGCCCTGAAGACGGCAAACAACTCGAAAGAATTGTCGAAAAGCACAAGCTGCATGATCGAGTCACACTCGAACTTGGATTCTTAAAACGGGAACGGTTGGTGGGTTTGGTCAATCACTCGCTCGCCTGTGCGTATATTCCCTACGACGAAGACTATGGTTATGTCACACTCGAAGCCTTCTACGCAGGCAAACCAGTCATCACCACCCATGATTCGGGCGGCGTATTAGACTTTGTGACCGACCAATTGACCGGACGCATTGCCGACCCAACGCCCGAATCGTTGGCCTCTATGATCGACGAATTCGCCGAGAATCGGCAATCAACTCAATCCCTTGGAGAGGCAGCTCGAGACGACATCCACGATCGAAATATCAATTGGCCTTCCACGGTACAGAGGCTCGTCGCATGAAAATCGCTTGGTACACGCCGTTTTCAGAACATTCTGCCATCGGACACTTCAGCCAACTGGCTGTGGCAGCACTGCGAGAGCGCGAGGCAGATGTGACCGTCGTGCGCTGTGAACGGCGCACTCCGGAAATCCGCGCACTGCCCTCCTTGGAAGACGCCGTGCCCACAATCTGGGCAGAGGACTTGAACCGAAATACGGCCAAGAAACTCCAACCTTTCGACGTCGTGATTTACAACCTGGGCGATCAGTTTGACTACCACGCCTATTCCGTTTATCACCAGAAGCGTGTTCCCGGAATTACCATCCTGCACGACTATATTATCCACAACGCCTTGAATGGATTTGTCCTGAGGACGGAAGACCAGGGCAGCAACTATCGAGGATACTTGTTCTCCGAACGGGGTGGTGAGGCGTTGTCCGTCATGGATGACAAATATGCGCAAGGCAAACAAGACGAATGGTGGAACCAAGAAATTGCTCGATTTCCACTTTTGCGTTGGGCAATGGCCGAGACGCTGGGCACCGTCACTCACGCGAACCATTATCGTTCGCTCGTTGCTGAACACATCGGCTGCCCCACTTCCACCATTCCGCTGGCCTACGACGCAATCACCCAAGCCGACCCACCGCCCAAGCCGGGCAATGGGGAACTCTTTACGATCGTCACCATCGGATCGCTCAATCCCAACAAGCGGTACGACGCAGTGATACGTGCAATTCACTCATCCCCTTTGCTGAGGGACCGTTGTCGTTATCGCATTGTCGGAGGAGCAGAAGAAGGACAAGTCGAAAAGATTCAACAAACGATCGATAGTCTTTCCGCCAACCTGGACGTGACTTTTACCGGACGAGTCGATCGTGCCACATTAGAGCGAGAAGTCTCCAATGCACATATCATCAGTTGCCTTCGTTCTCCCACTTTCGAAGGCGCATCAGCAAGCGTGATCGAGGGACTCCGCTCCCGTCGCCCCGTCATTGTTTCCGACACGGGCTGTTACGCTGAGATTCCACACGAGTTGGTATTGAAGGTCAACCCCGAGAAAGAGCAGCAAGATTTGGTAGCTCACCTGGAAAGTGTCGTTAACAATTACGAGAAAGCGAAAGCGCGAGCCAATCAAGCGAATCTTTGGGCAGAAACAAATCATGCTCCTCACGCTTACGCAAATTCCTTGCTCACTTTCATCGATAACGTGCTCTACAACCAGACCGCACTCCGTGTTACTGACCATATCGCAGATCAACTGAATCGTTGGAATATCCAACCCGATTCACCACTCATTTCGCGAGTTGACCAGGGAATGCGCGACCTTTTTTCCACTCCTGAGCGGCTCCCCGACGCAGCCTGAACCGATCCTAAATTGACGTAGGTGAATCATGGATTTCATACCCAGCCGACGAATTCGTTCCCAAATCAGCCGGACGGGAAACAATTTCAAAGATGAATTTGAGGTGCAATCGATTCCGGTCTTCGCTTCGCTGAAGCGGTATCCGGAGCAACGTCGTCTGGCAACCTATAAATTCCAGGGATTCCACGAACCAGAACTCGTCAAAGAGCAATATTTGGCCTGGAGTGGTGCGGAATCAACCATCCGCTGCGACTTTTATGTCATGACCAGCATTCGCCATATTTGGCTCGAAGTCGCAGGAACGTCGCCGACCGGCTCGCACGTTGACGTCTATCTGGATGGCATGTTGTTGACAAAACAAAAGAAGCTCCAAGGGCGTTCAACTCTTCGCTTGAGTCACCCAGAGTCAACTCCCACTGACGGCTTGTCCCTTAGAATTGTGACCAACACCTTTACGCCCTGTGATATTGACCCACAAAGCGACGACCACAGGACGCTCGGCATTGCAATTCGCGGCCTGGCTTTTGCCAAACGACGTCATCGTTACTCGCCGGGAATGTGTTTCAAAAAACCATTATCGCACAAGGCATTGAAAGCCTGGAACTCTATTTTTGGTCGCGCCGCATAGTGCGTGCGAAAATCACCCGAAACCGTCAGTTAGTTTGCCGGAACGAGCATCACGATGAAGAAAACCGTCATTCTCGGCGCGGGAGGCCACTCGAAGGTCGTCATCGAAGTCATGCGACAACAGCATAACTACGAACTCGCCGCTTGCGTTTCTTCGCAGGGTCCAACGGAGATACTCGGCGTACCAGTCGTCGGTGATGATCGCTGCCTTCCAGAACTGTTAAATCAAGGTATCGACTACGCATTCGTGGCAATTGGAAATAATCGCTTACGCGCGCAATTGGTCAAGCAGGTAAAACAGATGGGGTTCCACCTCGCCTGCGTGATTAGTCCCCAAGCAATCGTGGCAACCTCTTCCACCATTGCAGAAGGGGCCGTAATTATGCCGGGTGCTCTGATCGGTACCGATGCGGAAGTTCACTCCGGCTCGATCGTCAATTCTAATGCCACGATCGATCACGATTGCATCCTCAAACCGTTTTGCCACATCGCCCCGGGATCGGCTTTGGCGGGAGGAGTGACCGTCGGAATAGAAACTTTTCTCGGCACCGGTGTATCCGTGATTCCCTACATCAGCATTGGCGATCATTCCGTCGTGGGAGCCGGTTCCGTTGTGATCCGAAACGTACCAGACAGAACAACGACTTTTGGTGTGCCAGCACACCACCAACAAACCGTTTCTAACAATGATGAACCATAGAAATACTTTTGCCGGGTACCGATGAAAGCCGCATCATTCCATGAATAATCTCATGCGAGCCATTCGTTTGGCCCTCCGCTACAAATATTCGCTGATCGCATCGATCGCTTGTTCGGCGATGGTGGCAATCTTTTGGGGCGCCAACATCACCGCTGTCTATCCCTTCGTACAAATTGTTTTCCAAGATCAAACCCTACACAGTTGGGTCGATGAAGAAATCGAAACGGCACGATCGGAACTCGAAAAACTGAGCGAGCCGACAATTGGATCCGATGCAGCCAATCCCACGGTCGCACCGGTGAATCGTGTCGTCATCGAGAAACAGCTCAATCGATTACACACCTTAAAAAAGTACGCAGATCAATACGCGCCGCGAGACGCATTCCAGACACTGATCTGTATCGTAGTTTTTCTATTAGTCGGCACAATTATCAAATGCCTCTTTCGCATCGCGAGTCAAGTTCTGATATCGCGGGTGGCCGGCAGAACGACCGCCGATTTGCGCGGGGCTTTTTTAAAGACGCTGCTCTCCGATCAGGTAAACTCGTGTGATTCAACCAGTGACGCGGCCGTTCGTATTGGCGGTGACATGAATTCCATTGGAACGGCGGTGCAAATCCTGTTCGGCCGAAGTATTCAAGAACCCTTAAAGATGGTCGCTTGTCTAACTGGCGCAGCAGTGCTGAACTGGCGATTATTGGCTTTCTCACTCTTAACCACTCCATTCGCAATCATTCTGTTACTTACGCTGGCGCGATCGATCCGAGGCGCGAGCTTGCGAGCGTGGGATCAAACCCGACGGTTGATGGGGCATATGATGCAAACCTTTCAAGGTCTGCATATCGTCAAAGCCTACAACATGGAAAACCATGAACGACGCCGGTTCAGGGACCATACTTTGCAAGTCTATCGGGAACAGCAAAAGATTTCGTTCTTCAATGCGCTACTTCGCGCTAACAATGAAATCCTCGGCATTGCCATTCTTTGCGTTTCGGCCATCGCAGGCGGCTGGCTTGTGCTAAACAAACAAACCTCCTTAATGGGAATACCTCTTGCAACACGGCCGCCCGACTTCGGACAGATCATGCTGTTCTTTGCTTTCTTGATTGGCTGCACCGATCCACTTCGAAAGATTGCCGACGTCTATGGTAGCCTTCAAGGCGGTGCCGCCGCGGCTGATCGAATCATGCCTTTTATTGAATCAAGTCAAATCCAACTGGGCGAAACCAATTCGATCAGGATCAGCGATGCACGAAAACCCATCACCTTCGAAAACGTACACTTTTATTACTCCGAACAGAAACCCGTGCTCCGAGGTGTGTCATTTCAGATCCAATGCGGGGAAACACTGGCGATTGTCGGTCCAAATGGCTGTGGTAAATCAACCCTGGTAAATCTGTTACTCGGTTTCGTGCATCCTTCAGAAGGTCGAATTTTGCTTGGTGCGACTGATCTAAACAAGATTCGCACCAAAGATTTCCGCCGACGAATTTCGCTGGTGACACAAAAGCCAATTCTATTCAACGAATCGGTCCGGGATAATATCCGCTACGGGACCCGTTCCGCTACACCCGCACAAGTCGTCGCCGCAGCGAAGAAAGCGCACGCGCACCAGTTCATCCAAAAACAACTCGTCAAAGAGTATGAAACTAACTGCGGGGATGGAGGAAAGCGGCTGTCCGGTGGACAGCAACAACGACTCACCCTTGCACGAGCGATCATTCGAGATCCGGACGTTTTGATCCTCGACGAAGCAGCAAGTCAAATCGACCCTAACAGCGAACGATTAATCCGAGAATCTCTTCGTTCATTTGTTTGCAATCGTACCACGGTGATTATCACACATCGCATGTCAACCTTGGAATTGGCAGATCGAATCATGGTGATGGATCTGGGGCAAATCGTAGACATTGGAACTCATGATGAATTGATACAGCGATGCATCGTCTATCAATCTCTTTGCCAAACCCAATTTCGTAGGTCGGCATAAGGCAGTCTCGTGGGGTAATGAGAAGAATGAGCAATCAACCTTCAAGTGACAGTCACTTTATAGTACCGATCAGAAAAGCACTCATGGGTCCGGTTTTCAACCCACCTCTGGCATCACGTCACCATTATCGAAAGTTGGTAAATCACGGATATTCACTGATGAAGTCTCGTCGAGTCGTGATCGCAGGGCTCGCTCGCGACTTGGACGCAATCTTGCCGTTGACCATCAGTCGGATCGAGGCCTTGGGTAAGTTGTTCGAAGAATATCACGTAATTGTGTACGAAAATGATTCCGCCGATCACACCTTAGAGCTGCTCCAGGCGTGGGCGAGTTCCAATCCACGTGTGACCATCTGTAGTGAAGTCCGAAATGATCCTGTCAATCAAGCGGAACGCTGTCTTTCTCGGGCCGCGCGAATGGCCTACTATCGAACTCAGTGCCAACAACAAATAACGCAGCAGTACTCGCATTTCGACAATGTCATCCTCGTTGACATGGACTTGGAGGGAGGATGGAGCGCTGATGGGATCGCTAACACGTTTGGTCATTCGGACTGGGATTTCGTCGGTGCTTTTGGCATCATTTTTCGCCGACAGTTGCTCGCGCCAAACTGCGTCACCCACTACGATGCCTGGGCTTATCGAGTCGACGAAGCATACACCCCGATGACCACGAAAGAAGTCAATTCAATCCTGTTTCGCCGCGGAGATCCGCTCCAGGCGGTTACCTCCTGCTTTGGCGGATTGGGCATCTACCGAATGCCAGCTTATCTGGAAGGACGCTATGACGGGACTGACGTGGAGCACGTGACTTTCCACCGTCAAATGCGTGACCGAGGATATCGACGAACTTACTTGAATCCGAGTCAAATAACGATCTATGGTCGTAAGCATCGGACTCTCGATCATGTGGCGGCCCGTATGCTTCGCGTCGTGGACGCAATTCCCGGGCGGGTTGCCACCGAGTGGAATTTCCCGAAGAAAGACGAATCGGACAGCGACACCCAACGAGCTGCCTAACTGGGCGCATCCGACTCATCCCGCGATCGATGCAAAGCAGAACTATCCGTTTTTCGCTTTTGCCTCACAACGCTTGTACGACGTGGACGTCGCATTGATCGCGTCTTCAGTGCCGCCACGCAAATTTCTTGTCGTTGAAATGCCAATTGACGGCAGCGGACGTATTCGTAACCCCAGGATCGCACCCGCTGCAAGAATTCGGGGACTTCATCCACGAGCTTCCATTCAAGCAGCTTGAGCGTCAGCAAAAACCCTCGTAAGTTCGTTAGCTCGTGAGTAACAATCGCCTCGACCGTATCAAGCGTGTGATTCGGCGCCACATTGGAGTCGGCCATCAGCCATTTAAAGTCGCGGTAGTCACGGCGACGAACATCGCTTCCCCGTTTCCTAAAATGGGTAAAATTAGGGTGTTTTAGAATCGAAGCGTCCATTTCAGAAGGGTCGACACCCGTGACTCTAAGTCCAGCTTCGAGCAATCGCTGACAAGCTCCTCCAGGAGCACTACCGATTTCAACAACCGCGTCTCCTTTTTGAATCGGGAGCCGCGACCATTGTAAGGCCTCATCCATCTTCATGTAGGCTCTCGACACGATTGATTCAGGCCTGTTAATGGCCGGCACACCACCAGGCCACTGCTGACCAAAACAAGACACCGTATGATGTCCAATCCACCATTGATTTTGATCGACAACCACACAGTCGAGAACCGTTTGGCCAATTTTTGCCTGTCGATTCACAGTGACTTTGGCGTTGGCAATACCTCGACTTCTAGCCGCCGCCAACAACCGAGCGCCAATTTCATTGCACTCTTCGGTTGGCCCCGGCTGAAAGCCACGATCTCCGGGCAAACAGATGTCACGTGGCCAGACGTGAATATGATGGACACGTTGCCCCAGCAACAAGTCACAAGCAGCTGAAATATCCCCGGCTTCCGTGCGGCCAATCGACCAGCCGTAGGTTCGCGCAAACGCGGACTTCAATTGTGGATTATTGTGGAATTCGTTGGGTGGCAATTTGAACGTAACAAAGCCCGGACGCGAAAACGCCAGTCGCCACTGGGACGATTCTCGTACTAGATCGGATTTAACCGTTGCCTCCGCGCCCGCCTGGCAGCAGACAAATAGAAACGGCATCGGCGAACGGACAGATTCGGCAGTCATAGGCGAGACATCGACATTGGGGCCAGATTCGATCAGCGACGCGGCCGCTGCCGGTCAGCCTCGTATCATAGCGATGCATCGTTCGCGTCCGACAGCCCCCTTTAGCAGAAATCGGTGAGTGACCGGCTAGGCAGCAGCACGATACTGAAGATGATACAAGCGGCGTGCCTGACCGCCCCAGTCCTGTTCGACAATCCGATCACATTCCAACCGTCGAGCGAATTCGGCCGTCACGACCCCATCCCATTCCATAACCTGTTTGAAGGTAAAGATTCCTAAAGCGTTCAATTCTTGATTGAGTTTTTCGGAAATACCGCGTATTTGAGTGAGATCGTCTGATCGAAACGGACGCTCGACGAACACGGTTCCCAACCGACTATCATGACGCACCTTCGTTTTGTCTTCAGCTCGAACCACATCCTCTTTGCGCCGCACCTGCCGGAAAGAAAAGGCTGCCTTGGCAGTCGTTGCTTGCCCAAAAAGAGAGGGGCGTTTGGGTTGTTCACGGCCAGCATTTCGGATTGTCTCAACATCGCTGAGGCGCTGTTTGTACAATTTCACTTCCGCAATCGCCTGTTCGTAGCGAGCCTGCAACTGGTCGAGATTTTGAGAAACGTGAGTCGCTTCTTCTGCTCGATCAATTTCTCGCTGCTTGATCAATTCCACTTCATCCGCCAATCGGTCGCAGTCCGAGTTCCGAAGCTGCAGCTCGTCACCGATCTGTTGGCGATTTTCCATTTCCACTTCGAGCGTTGCCAACGCCAAATCCTTTTCCTCCTCTAACGCTTGCAGGGATTCGAGTCGATCGCCAAGCTCATCACGTAACGTCACAACAATTTCTCGCGTGGAGGATTCCGCAATCAATGCTTCTTCGCGTTCGGTGCGAGCGAGCTTCAGATCGGCTAAGGCCTGCCGTAATTTCGCGTCCAATTCAACAATCTCATCCTCAACACCTTCCAAACGTTCGCGCTCTACTTGCAACTGAGCCAACTCTTCACTCGCCGCGGCCAAGGCTCGCTCCAAAGATTCACGTCGCCGATCCTGCTCGTTCAGTTTCGCATCCGAATTTTGCTGACAAGCATTAAGCATCGCAAATTCTTGCTCCACTTCCTGACTCCTAACCCCGAGACGCTCTATTTCGGCCTGAGCTTGTTGATTGACGGTTCGCGTCGAATCAAGCTCTGCGGTCAATCGAATCATTTCATTCTGGCTGAACTCAAGCTCGTTGATTAATCGTTCTCGTTCTGCTTTCAAGTCACATGCGTCCGCAGCTTTCTGCTCGAAACGACTCAGGTCGGTCAAAGCGGCTGAGACCTTTCCGGAAAGGTCGTTCGTCAACGCCATCTGCGACTCCAACTGCATCACATAATCTGCATTTACTTTCTGCAGCACCTCGTTTTCCTTCTTGACCGACACCAATTCGGCCAACAGTTTCCCTGATTTGCTTTCAAACTGCTGATGAACGACCTGCGACTCGTTTTGTGCTTCTGAAAGTAAACCACTTACGCGTTGATAGTCGTCGCGCAAACGATCGTTTGCTTGAATTGACTGACATTTTCCCTGATGCTCAGAATTCAATTGCTCAAGTTCTTTGGCCTGCTTGTCAATTCCCTGCTGCAAAGAAACGTTTTCAGCTCGTAAATGTTCGAGATCAACTTGAATTTCCTCAGCAAGCTTCGAGCGGTGTTCGACCTCCGACGTCAGTTCGGTGATACGATCGGTGGTTGCGTTGCGGTCCGTCTCGACAACCGACAACGAATCTTGCACTTCCTGCAGCTGACCTTCGAATTCAAACCGCTTTTGCGTGACAAGCTTCAATTCATCTCGCAGGTCAATATTTACACGCTCTGCACGCTGCAGTTCGGATCGCGTGGCTTCGTGCCGCGTCTCCTGTTCCTTCAGTTCAGAAGCAAGACGACAGCTCTGTTCTTGCTCGGATAAAATGGCTGCTTCCAGTTCCGCAAGGCGACTGTTTGCCGAGGTATATTCCGTTGTCTGGATATCAAGCGAAGAATTCAAATCATCGATTTTCCGCCGCATGGCTGTCGTTCGATGCTCTTGTTTATCCCGGTATCGGTACCAAACAAAGTGTCCGATCAGAACTCCCACAAAGATCAAGAAGAAGGCTGAAATGAATGGGATGGTCGTGTACGGAATCATGGCGATCTCCATAGTCAACTAATGATGCACAGGAGTTGTACACGAGCGACAAGAAATCGCGAAGACGACTTAGGCTGCCGACCCCACGCCGCCCCTGGAGCAATCTGCTTCGCAACTTCTGACAGCACTCCATTTACTTGATAAAATCGAGGCGACGCCAGATCCATTCACAGGCGGTCCAGCCCCGCCGGAGACAAGAAAATGAACTTCCTGCGCCTGCTAGCGTTTATTGCCATCCTCATTGGAACCAGCCGGATCACTGTCGGAGAAGAACTGCGGCGACTGAAATTCCATCACCCGCAGCTGGTCGTCGACCTGGGCGTGGGCCTTTGGGCCTGGCCGCTTCCAATGGATTACGATCAGGATGGTGACCTGGATCTGGTCATTTCCTCACCCGACAAGCCTTACAACGGCACCTATCTGTTCGAGAATAAACAGGGGCGACAAAAGCATCCGGTATTTGAGGCTCCGCGCAGAATCAGTCGCGGCTTACGAAATGTGCGATTGTCTTTCGTTGAGGGCGAACCACGCGTACTTGGCCCTGGCAAAGAGTACCACCAGTTTTTCAGTAAGGGGCTCGATGCAGACCGTCCACTGCCCTTCCCTGCTTCATTTCATCAGCCCATTGGCGATAAAAGTAACAAAACGCGAGCGAATCAATGGCACCTCTGTGATTTCGACCAGGACGGGGATGACGATCTAATCATTGGCATCGGGGATTGGAGTGACTATGGGTGGGATGATGCGTTCGATCAGGCCGGTAATTGGACCAATGGGCCCCTGCATGGCTTTGTCTATTTTGTACCGAACGAAGGGACTTCCAATCAGCCCAAGTTCAATCGGGCTGAACAATTACGAACCACGGAGGGACCAATCGATGTTTTTGGATGGCCCTCGCCCAATCTTGCCGACTTTGATCAGGACGGCGATCTCGATTTGATCTGTGGCGAGTTCTTAGATGGTTTTACTTATTTTGAAAATCTTGGAGGAACTGACGAGCAACTATTTTCCACAGGCCGTCGGATCACTGACGGCCATCGTACCATTCAGATGGATCTCCAGATGATTGTTCCCGTCGGTATCGACTGGGACCATGATGGAGACCAAGATTTGATTGTCGGCGATGAAGATGGTCGTGTCGCATTGGTCGAGAACACGGGTCAAATGCAAAATGCAGTACCTGTTTTCAAGCAGCCCTTTTATTTCCAACAAAAAGCTGATTTGGTCAAGTGTGGAGCACTTTCAACACCCTGTGGATTCGATTGGGACGGCGATGGGGATGACGACATCGTATCGGGGAATACAGCCGGCTACATTGAGTTCTTCGAGAATCTAGGCCCCTCTCCAGCGACCCCAGATCAAGTTCGCTGGCAACGGCCCCAACGATTGGCTGCAGCTGGAAAAACAATTCGGATTCAAGCTGGCCCGAATGGCTCCATCCAAGGTCCTTGTGAAGCAAAATGGGGCTACACGACTTTGAGCGTAGCAGATTGGGATCATGACCAGAGACCAGATGTCATTGCAAATTCGATTTGGGGAAAAGTCATTTGGTTTCGCAACATTGGCACCCGAAGCAATCCTCAACTGGCCGCTGCCCAACCCATTCAAGTCCAATGGTCAGAAAGTCCCCTCAAACCAGCCTGGAATTGGTGGTCGCCGAACGGGCAAGAACTGGTGACTCAATGGCGAACCACCCCCGTTGTCGTTGACTGGACAAAAGACGGGCTCAATGATCTCGTCATGCTCGACCATGAAGGCTATCTTTGCCTGTACGAAAGAAAACAAGGGCCCAACCAACTCGCCCTCCTCCCCCCCAAACGATTATTTGCTAACACCCATGGCGAACCGATACGGATGAATTCTCGATCCGCCGGCGGCAGTGGTCGCCGCAAATTATCGATCGTGGACTGGGACGAAGATGGGCATCTGGATTTGCTGGCAAACAGCAAAAATGCCGACCTCTACCGCCAAATTCCCGCGGCCCATGGTGGACGTTCCCAGCGAGTTACCCTCCAACAGGAAGGCGCACTCTCAGATCGAATGATTTCGAGTCACACGACCAGCCCAACGAGCATCGATTTGAATCGAAACGGCATTCCCGACTTGCTTGTCGGTGCTGAGGACGGTCATTTTTATTACCTTTCAAGATAACGATCAGCCGGCAAACACGGCTCAAATGAGCCCCTGCTCAGCGTCTTCGCCTGACCGCTGCATTAACCGGTTTTGCCCTAAAAATGGTATTGTTGGTTAAACTGAAGTGAGTCGCCCCGATCATACCCAACGAGTAAAAGTGACCGATGTATTTTCTTAGACCGCCTCTTCCCTATTTATTTCCGATCTTTTTGCTCCTGCTTTGCTACGCACCCCCGGAAGCCAAAAGTCAGGTACTCGTCTTCCAAGGTGTGATGGATGGTCATCTGGCAATAACCAGTCTGGGGCGTGGGATTACAACCCTCGAGATCGTGGCTAAAAAATCGGATTTCATTCCGCAGCACATTCCGGCCGGCCAGTTACAGTCCCCCTTTGACGTGGCGACCAAAGACAAGATTTTCCAATTAGAATCGCACGGGCCCAAACATTTTTATTATGGACACGTGTTGCCTCCGGGTAGGATTGCCCCGTTCCGCATCGACGGCTCACTGACCGAAGATGGGGGCGGTGACAACTCGTTGGCGGCAGATGGCATCCTCTTGATTCCGCTGCCGCTCGGTCCGAGTACTCTGCTCTCCCTATCTCGCAACGTCCGCCATTCATCCATTTTTCTTTGGACCACAGCAAACGCGATTCGCCCATCGATTGATCCCTGGCTTTCTGCGCTTGCCAGAACGATCAGCTCAGGACATTGACGCGATTGTCTTAGCAAACCAAGCATCGGCATGACGACACAGTATTGCCACGGTGCCAGCGTCGAAAACAGGCGTTACCTTCCCAGTATCACCCATGCGATCATTAAAGAATGGCAAGCGGGTCGCGTCGTTCTTCCATTGTTCCGCGCGTCACACCAACTCGATTGCAGGCCTTCAAGTCACGCCACACATTTTTAGCAGAGACCTGACCTGCTACCAGTTGCTGGTAGAGTCCAACAATTCGTTCAAGCTCATTGGCTGATTCATTACCGAGCAGTTCAACTCGGAAATTACGCAGCCCTCGCTGAAGCAATTCGGGCACAATTTCAGCAGAGCTTTGAGCTTGTGCGTTGAAAAGAGTGTTACGGCATCCGACATCAGCCGTCAACAAATGCTCCATCCCTACGCGATCGCGCAAATGAACTTCGTGGTCATCACAGGGTCGACCACAATTTGTTTTGTTTGTGCCAGGCGAAAGAACTGCACAAAACACACAATGCTCCATATGAAACATGGGCATATGTTGGTGAATGACGACTTCCAACCAAGAGACCGGCACGGCATCAATCAAATCAAACACTTGGTCCCGGCTGAGGTCGTAGGAGACGGTCACTCGCTCGGCGCCCGCTTGATGCACAACCTCCGCCGTCAGTTGATTGGCAACATTCAGCGAAAAGTCGGCAAAACAAGGCACGTTTGCCTTCGCAAAAAATGCCAACCCTGCCAGATTCCGCACCAGAATGCCATCCGCCTCTTGCCGCAACATTTTTCGAAACAGACCTGTTTCATTTGGTTTGTGAATTCGTGGTGTTGCCAACAGGAGCTGAACCGATTGTCCGCGCGTCAATCGAACCGCATCGGTATATTCGCGGATGTCCGCGAAATCGACAATCACACGATCAACATTGCATCTCACCAATTTTTCAAGGTGGGTCAATGACCGACAGAGAAACGACAACTGCACATTTTGGGGGACTCGCTCATCCTCAGCGAAACTTGCCCCCACCGACGAACTCACAGGCGACAGGATGGTACGTTTCGGCCGCTCCTTCAGGCTTTCATCCAGTTGGGCCACCATTTCATGCCGCAATTTCCCCAGCACACTCAAAGGAACCATCGGTTCCCCGTCGATCTCGGCGGAAAACGAGCGAAGCTGATAAACCGTATTTCCCAAGCGATCGATTTGTTTTTTCAGTGTGGTCTCGGTCGCTGGATGTTTGTGTGCCCGAGCAAGCTCTGCTTCACTCTCACATTGCACAAGCCGTCCAGTAGAGGTAGCTGCTGAGAGAAACAATTTTTCTCCTGGCCTAGCTCGAACTACGAGATCAAGGTCCACTTTTCTTTGCGGCCGCCCAGTAAAGGTAGTTTGCAGCCGTCGTGTCAATTTCGGATCGTCTGTCTTCCAAATTTTTTGACCCACATACAGACGTTTAACGTCAATCGCATGACGTCCGAGGGCGATTTCTACCGTGTCACCTCGCTCCGATCGCTGACAAACTTGCCGCTGCTTCCAGACATGAAACACCCGGCCACCTTGCTCCTGGCCAGCAGCTCGATCGCCATCAAAAACAACCCCATCGCCGGGCGATAATCCGCTCTGAAGTTCAAGCTCCACGCGATCTTTTCGGATTCCCTTCACTCTCCCAAGAATCACCCCGCGTTTGGTTGAACTCAGACCGGGAACGAGCATCTTGTGATCGCAACCCTGCAACCAGCCTGGCGAAAATCCACGTGAGAACGACAGTTCCATTTCTTCGATTTCGCGCCGGCTGAAACGCACCGCCTGATTCTTTAACGCAAGATCAATGGCGGTCCGATATCGCCGGGTCACATTGGCAACGTATTCTGGCGTTTTAAGACGCCCTTCGATTTTGAAAGAGCTTACCCCTGCTTCCATCAAATCCGGCACGAGCTCAAAAGCGGCAAGGTCTTGCGGACTCAACAGGTACCGAATATCTCCCAAGTCGACATCTTTCCCGTCGCACATCAACTCATACGGTAGCCGGCATGCCTGCGCACACTGCCCCCGATTCGCACTTCGACCTCCCAACGACTCGCTTGTCAAACACTGGCCAGAATAAGCCACACAAAGAGCACCGTGTACAAAGGCTTCCAACGGCATCCTGGTTGTTTTGGATATTTCACGAATTTCTTGAATGGACGACTCACGTGGTAACACTACACGATCGATTCCCAAGGGCGCCATGACATCGATACATTCGCGGCTGGTCAGCGTCATTTGAGTCGATGCATGAATGGGCAATTCTGGACACAATTCGCGAATCAGTCTCACGATCCCCAAATCTTGCACGAGCACCGCATCCACGCCGGCGGATACGACCCTTTGCACGACCTGTGAGAACCTTTCCAACTCACTCGGAAAGACCAACGTATTCAGCGTCACGTAAGCCAAAACACCTCGACCATGTAACAAGTCGATCATTTGATCGAGTGCATCGGACGAGAAATTGGTCGCCCGTGCGCGAGCATTAAAGCCATGGTCGAGCCCAAAGTAGACAGCGTCCGCCCCATTTTCCACCGCCGCTCGCGCACAGGTTAAATCTCCGGCGGGCGCTAGAAGTTCAATTTTGGCTTGCGCTGAAGACATTACAGTATTCGGTGTCGCTTCGAGGAAAAACGGATGGAACGATTGAGTGGTGCTGAGATCTTTTCTAACGGTCTCGCATGAAAATCGCTAGGGGGTTTTGTGCAGCAAGTATCGATTCCGATGTGAAATCGCATCAATGTGATAATTCGCATCGATTGCTCGGATTGTGGTCGCCCACAGACCCCATCCATTCCACTCAATGAAGGAATTCCAGCCTTAACGATCATGACCTCGTTAATAAATGTTTTCAGCCCTGACCGCTCAACTATTTTCACGCTGAAGATGTTTGCCCAGGAAGGCATTCCAACGTACGTTTTAAAGCGGACTGGAACCTTTCTCATCTCTCTCATCCCGTGAGCCAGTCACCTCATGATGCTTGACTCAACCTTTCTGCGACGACGATCCTTGCGAAACAATCGAGCCAATAGGGAACGTTGCCTACGAGTGGAATCACTCGAATCACGCGAAGTACTTTCGACCGTGACAATGACCGGGTACGAACAACTTCTCGTCGAATTGGTCAATCGGTCGCGTGCCACACCCTTGGCCGAAGTGGATCGTTACAGTGGCATCTCCGACCTCAATCAAAACCTGCCAGCCAATACAATCTCGGCAGCCGCCAAACAACCGTTGGCTCCCCACCAAGCTCTGATAGCGGCTTCTGGCGCCCATTCCCAGGACATGCTTGACCGTGACTATTTTGGTCATACCAACTTGGAAGGCCTGACTCCCTCGGATCGCGCCTTGGCCGCCGGATATCCGGTAGGAGCAGGTGAAAATCTTGCCTGGGGCGGTTCCACTGCGATCTTGGACCCGATCGATCAGGTTTATGCGAGACATGAATCTCTATTTCTCAGTGAAGGCCATCGAGAAAACATGCTGAACAGTAACTATCGTGAATTGGGGGTAGGCATTCGCTATGGGCAGTTCACAACAAGCCGTGACTGGAACGCAAGCATGGTCACGGAAATGTTCTCCAACCGAGGTGGCAACCTATTTCTAACCGGCGTCGCGTTTACCGATCAGGTCACAGATGATGACTTTTACACCGTCGGAGAAGGTGTTGGTAATGTGTTGATCACTGCCATCGAGTCGGACACGGGCACAACCTACTCGGAGCTGTCAGGCTCGTCGGGTGGCTATTCCCTGCAACTCCCTTCCGGTCGTTACACGGTCGTGGCCACGGGAGGTGGCATCGCGGGTGAAGTCCGCACGGCAGAAGTTATCATCGGAAGTGAAAACGTCAAGTTGGACGTTATCACCACAGAGGGTACTCAACCGAATGAAGCCAATGAAGCCAATAATGCCGCGATTGTGGGACTCGTAGACGGCGTTTGGTGGCGTGCCAATTCTACAGACAGCCAAATCACCTTCAACGAAATCACGAGTTGGCCTGAATCAGACAGTTGGCAATTCATTCAATTGGCGGACGTCGATGGCGATGGGCTCAGTGAAATCGTCGGACGCCGAGACAATGGAGAATGGTGGGTCACACGCAAGACCGGAGAAAACGCATACACAAGTGAGTATTGGGCCAGTTGGTCAACGGCAGTGGAATGGCATGACGTGCAGGTCGGAGATGTTAACGGAGACGGCCAAGACGATGTATTGGGACGCACGACAAGCGGTTCCTGGTGGGTATCCGTCTCGACAGGCACCAGTTTCACCAACCAACGATGGGGTAGCTGGTCGCGACTAAAAACCTGGCACGACGTAACTGTCGGAGATTTCAACGGTGATGGTAATGATGACATTGCCGGCCGTCTAGACAACGGCTCATGGTGGGTGGCTTCTTCCACCGGGGCAGCATTTGAAAACAGTAAGTGGGGCCGATGGTCACCAAACGTCACTTGGGAAGACGTTCAAGTTGGCGACTTCAACCAGGATGGACGCGATGATTTAGTCGGCCGTGCCCGAGGAAATTGGTGGGTTGCGGAATCATCTGGCACCCGATTCACCAATCACGCCTGGGGCTCCTGGTCAACCAAGGTGGTGTGGAAAGATGTTCGCATCGGAGATTTTGATAACGACGGACGAGATGACATCGCCGGACGGGCCAACGGTTCATGGTGGATCGCTCGATCAACCGGCACCGAGTTCCAAAACGAATTTTGGGGCAAGTGGAGCCCGGCTATGGAATGGCAGGACATTCGGATCGCCGACTTCAATCGCGACGGTCGGGATGACATCATCGCGCGAACATCAGGGGAATGGTGGATCGCCGAATCAAGCGGTGAAGATTTCAGCACGCGAGTTTTGGGCAATTGGCCAACTGCGGCATTTGATGCAGTGCTTGCCGGCCTCGTGGGCTAACAAGAGGGGATGAGCAATAAAATCCCGACGACGCCAAACAGAAGGATAAACCAAACCCAAAACGGTGGCGATTCTCCGTCGTTATAACCGGGTTCGGGCATCGAAACCTTTCTCGTCGCCGCACTAGAATTCGATATCTAGTAATTCTTGATCGCTGTCCAGAGTCGCTAATTTAAAATCCTCTTGGAAATCACCAAAAATCATATCGCGGGCCCTTTCTTCGGAAAGAGGACGGGCCCGACGAAGTTCTGGCAGCACATTTCGACTGTCCTGTTGAGTTTCCACCTCGGTAACATCACCACGAGACGGTTGACTAAGAATTGCAGCTGCTAACTGAGAATCGAGAGGTGTTGCCGCGCTGACATATTCCCCCTGCTGGAACGCAAACACGAAATCTTGGGTGTCGAAATCTCCGTCAGCATTCCAGTCTCCTTCCGCCCAAGACGAGTTGCCTGCAACACCGTCCTCGTATTTCCCCGCCTGAAAGACCAAGACAAAGTCACTTGAGTCAAAGCGACGATCCAGATTGGAATCACCCATCGGCGATCCCATGCTACCCGTCACGAAATCGATCAAGTCATCAGAATCGAGGATTCCATTCTGGTCGCGATCATAGGCAAGATCTTGGGCTCGGATACGATCGCTCATAAAGTCGATATCAGCCACATCCACGTTACCGTCTCGATTTAAGTCAGCCGGATTGGGGCCAAAACTTGCCGTTCCGGGTGTGGGAACAGCGGCCAACCAACTGCTGACAAGATCACCGTAACTATCGGCAGCCAATCGGTTAAGTGAATCGCCCGCACCATCAGCGGATCCAGGCCACGGTTGATCATCCTCATACCTCACACGATCTACCAGAATGAATTCTGAATCATCACCGGCTACCGTCCGTTGCAATTCGAGATTTTCTCCACCGTTGTCGAGTACACCACTAAAGGGGCCGATTAATTCAACATCCGCAGCGATTGCGTAATGGGTGCGGAAGGCAGTCGTCGCTGCGACGTCCGCCGGATCAAAAGACACCGCTACGAGACCTCGGTTTGGCCCCACAGTTGTGCCCTCGGGGAAGGAAAAGTCAACGGCCTTGCCCAAACGCCAACCTGTCACATCAAGCGGGCTGGCGGTTGGATTCCAGACTTCCACATACTCATAGGCATCCGAAGTCGTTTCATCCGCTGGCGTGGTCGGGTTGTAGTTCACTTCGCTGATAATCGGACCATTCAATAAGGGTCCTGAGTTGGGTGCGCCAAACGTCGTCGTCTGTTGCGGGAAGAGGCCGCCCTCTCCGTTCGGCCAACGACCTAAAGAAACACCCGTCTCGGTGGCGAGGAAACTAGCAGAATCGGCAAACCGCAGCGAATCGTCAGCCGTCGCTGCCACAAGCCAGATATCATCGTTAGCCTGTCCCTTAAAACCAAATCCAAGTTGACTTTCATCCAACACCAAAGAATCACCAGGATTCAGAGGCGTTAAACCCTCGGCCAATTGAAACCTCGTCAGGTTGTTCGCCGTGTCACTTACGTACCATTGGCTCACATCGACCGCCGCACCAGAAACGTTCAACAATTCAACTTGGTCGATTTGAGGTGCGTCTGTATTCGTCAAGATCTCATTGATCACAACGTCCTCCGCAAAACCTTGATCGGCCGCACCGGGCGTACCCCCAACCAAATCACTGGCCACCCAGTTACCGCCTTGCGATCCATCGGCTTGGGAATCGCTCAAGACAAGCGTCGATCCGATCCCATCAGCCCGTTCAGGCCAAGCCCCTTCGTCATCGTAGCGGAACTGTCGAATCACTTCGCCATCAGCCGAAAAGAGACTCAGCATTTCTCCTCCATCACCCAGCCGGCCACCGCCCCAAACACCTTGGGGCCCGTTTAAGCCGTCGTTCCCAGCGGCCAACCTCACATTCGGTCCATAACGTGTTGCGAAGGCATCCTGATTTCGCACGACAACTCGGTATTCTCCTGGGGCCAAGGTCTGGGCAGCGAAGTCAAACCGAACGCCTTCGGATTCTCCGTCCACCGAAATTTGACGCAGTTGGACTCCTGCCAGGCTGACCGGCACGTCGCCAATATTTTGCAGCTCGATGAATTCGAACGCATTTCCATTCAGATCAGGCTCGCCCAGTGAAGGCATGCCGTCATGCGGATTATAATTCAATTCACTAATTGCCAGATTCTCTGCAGATGCGGCAATTTCAAATGCAAAGGTGGCATCGGTCAAGGCCGACCATTCAGTGCCATTTTTGATCCTCGCGCGTAGTTGGCCAGAACCGGCAACCGGCAACGCTCCGCCCGCATAAACCACCGCAGTCGCCGAAATCTCACCACCTTCCAAGCGTGGATCGGAGCCGTCCAGGGTATACAGAAGTTGGCCCGCATCATTGGCGTTAGGATTATCAAAAGAAATGACCGCCGCCGAATCAGCGAACCCCCCGTGCTGTCGATTCCCATCGACCAAAAATTCAGGCGCATCCGTATCGGGATATAAGTTTGCTCGCCGGAAATTGCTGATCGCTTTGTCAGTTCGAACAGGGAAGTAATCGTCGATTAGCCGGTTTTGTTCTTTAATCCAATGCTCATCACGAGTCTGTGGTGAGCGTTGCTTTGTGTCTCCCCAGCGGGCCGATTCTGCCACGATCGCCAGATCGAGTTCACCCGCACGGTTCATCCAACGAGCCGCTGCATTTTCTGGCGTCAACACTCCATCGTTGTAAAGCATTCGATGAACGTGATCGGCAAAGCGTACGCGATACTCCTCGATATCATCGAGTCTTCCCCGAAAACCCAGCAAATCACTGACAGGAGATGTCCCACGCGTTGATGTGCTCTCGAGAATACGCTCAACATCCCACATGTAGAACCGCCATAAGCCCTCTCCTGTTCCACCTCCGGCCATCCTCCAGTTCCCGTTAGTCTTAAGGTCCTGGTTTCCGCCATATAGCTGGACGATGTTGAACATGATGTGGTTGTCAACATCCAACACCTCCTGAATCTGCCCCCAATTCTTCGACCGCACGATGTCGCCAAGTCGATCATATGAATCATCATTTCCATCAACAAATGCCCCACCGTTCAACGCATCATATTCGTGGGCTTCTCCGCCAAAATAGGCCGCCACATGACTTGCGTCTTGCCGTTCATGCATCTCATAAACGCCCCAGTACAGTCCATTCAGATAGAGATGAACGTAATCACCATACCCGGCCGACAGATCACCAGCGGCCAACATCGTATCTCGGGCCCACGCTTCTCGCATCATGGAGCCACGATTTCGCTGTCCTTGATCCCAATGAATCCATGAATTGTTATAGCGAGCTCGCAAATGAATCGCGTTAAAGGTATCGACCGGGGAATCCTCGAAGAGCGGATACTCCAGGCTGCCCGCACCATATTGTTCACGAAAACGCAAACTCATCGAATGCTTGACATGCTCTGTATTCCGACTGGCACCTCCTTGCATCCTCGCTCCCGCATCAATCTGAAAACCGATTTCTCCATCTGGATAAATCAACTCAGCGGACGCAGCCGCTTCATTGGTACCGCCCGGGTTTGAATAGAGACCCTTTGCTCCGAAAACATCCTCCTGGTCCAACGTCAGAGAGAGCGTCGGCAAATCAACGAGTGCATCGCGCATTCGACCGGAATAGGTCGCACTCTGCGTGATATCGGCATCCATTTCATAATTCGAACGGAAACTACGCCAGCGCTCTGGAAATTCTACTTCACTACCTGTCGGACCCGTTTTTGGTGTTGCGGATTGATCAATGACCTGATCAACAAATACATAGGTCTGCGTATCAACATTCGAACCCAGGTAATCGCCATAGAAGGCCGCAGCTCTCAAGGTCGTTGTGCGGTCAATCGAAATCGGTCCGGCATAGACATTACCGTGATCCGCAGTCGGAGCGCTACCATCAAATGTATAGCGAATCTCCGCGGCAGCAGTTGAACTGACAATCTCAACTTCGAACTGTTGATCATAAAGCCCTCGATCAACACTAAACTTCGTATCTGCGACTAAGCCAGGATAGGCAGTGCCGTTGTCAGCACCGGGTGTTGCTGACGTCAGATATCCAATCGAACCGCCCGAGGCAATACCGTAGGAGACTCCTGGCCGCTGCTCAGGATACTCATCACCAAATTCACTCAGCACGGATCCCGCTGGACCAGCCAAGGCAAGATACTCACCGTCCAAAGTGAGCCCAAAGTTCGTATGCAGCCGGCCCGTTTCATCCAAATTCGGATCGGCCATGTTCAATTGAGTCGCATAAACGACCAAATAGCCCGACCCATCGATCTGAGTTCCATCCGGAAAAGCCCACTTCGTTTTGTTGTCCTCATCGTCTGTCAGGTGGAATCCAGAAATATCCACTTTCGAACTAGAAAGATTCTTGATTTCAATCCAGTCAGGTGTAGTACGATCCCCTCGATATCTCCCCCCTGCATCCTCTCGTAATCGAGTTTCAATCTCACCCACATTCGCCGTCATAAATTCAGTAATTTGAAGCGGAGAAGCCCCTACAAACAGTGAGACTTCTGCTTGTTCAGAGTTCGAATTACCATCTGACACCCGATAGATAAAGCTATCGGTCCCAACGAAATCTTCGGCCGAGTTATAGGTAAACGTACCGTCGACCTTGAGATCTAATGTTCCATTTGCAGGCGGTTGCACCAACTCGACGGTCAAACCGCTGCTGTCAACGTCCGAATCATTGGCCAACACGCCGTTGGAAAGTGTCGTGACAACTCCTTGGCCAGGGGCGGCAAAATAGCCATCGTCCGAGGCTATCGGTGCATCATCGACCGCCTCGATGGTCAGATTAACCGTAATCACTTCGGAGGTATCAATTCCATCGCTTAAACGATAGGTAAAACTATCCGACCCGTAATAATTGAGATCCGACGCATAGTGAATTGCACCATCCGCTTCAAAGGTCAGGTCACCACGCTCTGGATCGCTCAAAAGTTCAGCAGTAATCGCATCTCCATCAGCATCCTGATCATTGCTCAACAGGCCATTTGCTGCCGTCAACGCAAATGGAATGTCCTCAACAACGCTTAACTGATCATCAGTGCCGGATGGAGGTGTATTAACCAGAATGCTGACAGCCTGCGCGACCGACAACCCTGTCCCATCATCAATCTGGTAGGAAAACTCAGCGAGGCCAGCGAGGCCCTGAGGGTCGTAAACAAATGCACCGTCAGGCTCAAGCGTCAAACTTCCAAAGTTCACATCGTTTGTGACAACTGCCTTTAAACTGGCACCGTCTGGGTTTTCGTCATTCGCCAAAACACCGACGATTGCCGGAATCTGCAAAACTTCACCCGGCTCGGTCTCGAACTGATCGGCACGGGGAATCGCTGGGTCATAGCTCGGAGCTATTTCGAGCGTCACCGTGACCACGTTGGAATCCCGAAAATCATTTGCAGCGTAGGTAAACGAATCGATACCAAAATAGTTCATCTCAGGGACGTAAAGAAACGTTCCAGTTTCTGTCAAAGAAACTCTTCCATGGCTGGAATCGCTCACAAGCACTGCAGACAACGGATCACCATCGGCATCGACATCATTCGCCAAAATCGATTGGGGAGAAAAGAACACGCCGTCTTCAACAAGCTGAAAGGTGTCAGGAGCCGCAACCGGCGCTTCATTGTCATAATAAGAAGAAAGGTCCGTATGCAATTGGCTAACTTCACCGCTGTTCAGCACACCGTTGTACACACGCACTTCGGCAATATCACCGGTGAATCCATTGCTACTAGTTTCCAACCCACCCATCACAAAGTCAATTATTTGAGAGCGATCTTGAGAACTCGCATCAGAGCGTGATCCCTGATTCACACCGTCGACGTATATCGTC
The DNA here is from genome assembly GCA_029243025.1 of Pirellulaceae bacterium. NCBI lineage: Bacteria > Pseudomonadati > Planctomycetota > Planctomycetia > Pirellulales > Pirellulaceae > Pirellulaceae bacterium. The sequence goes on from JAQWSU010000017.1 coordinate 187,430, forward strand.
AAATCGGAACCCTGGCGAACCAGCGTCGCGGTGTGCATCGCACCGTCATTCAAACCCGACTGGGCGGAATAGACACTCTTTGGCGGAGAAACGAAACTCTCCCCCATACCGCCGGCAACCTTTCCTGCCGAAGTGATTGACAAACCCCAATCGGTAGTGAAGCCTAATTGACTCCCATCGACCAACCCTGTGTTGTCAAACCAGCGTGTTTCATCGCCGACCAAATTGTTGCTCGCTGTGCGAAAAACAACTGAGATCGAAAAATCGGCAGCACCCTTTAAGGGGCTCTGCACTCCAGGAACTCGAAACAGATCAACACCGTCACCCGCGTCAAAGCGCAAAACGGATCGCCCATCAATCCCGTCATGAATTAACGTCGGCTGCCCTTCTGCACTGGCCACCATATCCGAGGTCAAATCAGCCCATTCAGCAACCACCGCACCGTCAGCCACACCATCCGTGAGCTCCTGACCACGCCAATGCCCTACCAAATCCCCGGCGAGAAGCACGCGACTTTCAAGTTTTTCTAGTTGTCCAGATCGCCTGCGCGCGCACCTTGAGTTCATTCGTCGGATCATCGTAAGAACATCGCCTTCTACACGTTTGTGACTTCGGTGGAATCTAGGGAGATTCAACTCTTTTGGAGCTGATTGCCTACCTTTTTTCTGCGAAAACCGCAGCGAGCTGCTCCCCCATCGTAATCCAAGTCAACAAAGCTTGCCACACGATTCGCTGTTTCGACGGCTGAGTGATTAGCGCACAAATAGATTAGCGCTTCGCCAACGCTGAGAAGAGCAACCATCAACGCGCGTGAACGTTGTAAATCAAGAAAAATCTCTGGGCGATGCCCCACCAGGATCGTCCTCGTCGGATTCCGAGCGCCGACGGTCAAAATCCAGGCTCAACTGCGACCCATACGGTGATTGACTCAACGAATCGTCGTCGTCCAGATCATCGTCGTCCACATCGTCGTCTTCACCGAAATCCACGTCCGCATAACGGTCGACGTTTTCCGAAACGGCGTCGCTTTGAGTTCCAGGATCATCGTCTTCGGGATCATCGTCTTCGGGATCATCGTCTTCGGGATCATCGTCTTCGGGATCATCGTCTTCGGGATCATCGTCTTCGGGATCATCGTCTTCGGGATCATCGTCTTCGGGATC